>CAYUTR010000193.1:0-9545 GCA_964447465.1 uncultured Chryseobacterium sp. | reverse complement strand
CCGCGACATTTACGTGTCGGCGATGGACGAAAAAAATAAATGGGGCAAGTCTACAAATCTTGGACCGGCTGTCAACACCATGTATGGTGAAGAAGGTGTATTCGTTCACCCTGATGGAAAAACAATTTACTTCAGTTCACAAGGTCACAAGACTATGGGTGGATATGATGTTTTCAAAATCGTTCTCGAAAACGGAAAATGGTCGGAGCCGATCAATCTCGGTTACCCGATTAACGGTCCGGATGATGACGTGTTCTTTGTAATTTCTGCGAGCGGAAAGCACGGATATTTTGCGTCGACAAAATCTGAAGGTCAAGGCGAAAAAGATATTTATAAAATCACTTTCCTTGGACCGGAGAAGCCGCTTGCGATCAGCAACGAAGACAATCTTCTTGCAGGAAGAACAGCACCAGTGAAACAGGTTCAGGCCCAGCAGGCGGTTCCCATTGCAACTGCCAATGTTACAATCCTCAAAGGAACGATTACCGACATCAACACGAAGAAACCGCTTGGAGCGACGATTGAAATCGTAGACAACTCGCGTAACGAAGTCGTGGCTACATTCAATGCCAATACAGCAACAGGAAAGTATCTGGCAATTTTACCATCTGGGAAAAACTATGGTATAGCAGTGAAGATGGAAGGATATCTTTTCCACTCGGAAAATTTCGACATTCCGTTGATTGCGAATTACCAGGAAATCGTGAAAGACATCGAGATGAAACCGATTGTGGTAGGAAGTACAATTGTACTGAAGAACGTATTCTTCGATTACAACAAGGCTACGTTAAAATCGGAATCATATATCGAGTTGGATCGTGTTGTGAAATTGCTCACGGATAATCCATCGATGCGCATCGAGCTTTCCGGTCACACTGATAATCGCGGTACAGAAGAGTACAACCAAAAGCTTTCTGAAGATCGCGCGAAGTCTTGTGTAGAATATCTCACGAGCAAGGGAATTGCACCGAGTCGTCTTGAATTCAAGGGCTATGGTGAAGCGAAGCCGATCAATCCGAACAATACGGAAGAAGGCTGGGCGGAGAACCGACGCACTGAGTTCAAGATCATTGGAAAATAGGAACTCGGATTTTGATGTCCGTTGTTTTCTAGAGGCTTCGCAAGGATGATCGTGGTACTTTGAAAATAACAGTTTGGATTTTATGAGATAGGATTGAGTTTATCTCATAAAATCCGATTGCCGAGCTCACTGTGCACTACAGACATCCGGGTGAACGCATAGCAAGTTTAGTACTTAAAAATCCGCGTTCCAATTTCAAAATATGACCGGCGAAAAGTTCTACGACCGTCAACTTGTGACCACCGAAGATGGTTCCTCTTCCATTTTTGTTCCCCATCTGAACGAACACTATCACTCGACTCACGGCGCTGTGCAGGAATCACAATACGTGTTCATGAGAATGGGCTGGGAGCACGCGATTCCCGGCAAGAAGCAAATTGAGATTCTGGAGTTTGGCTTCGGAACCGGCTTGAATGCATGGCTGGTTTATGAGGAAGCGCAGAAAGATAATTCTCCAGAGGTTTATTATTCTGCGATTGAAGCATTTCCGGTTACAAACGAAATGGCCGAGCAGCTGAATTATTGTTCACCTGAACAGCAACCTGAATTCATGAAACTGCATGAGGTGGAATGGAACGCAGTAATTGAAATCACTCCGAAATTTGCGTTAGAGAAAATTCAGACAACGTTAGCAGATTTCATTCCTTTTCGAAAATACGATCTTGTTTTTTTCGATGCATTTGCACCAGCTATACAACCGGAACTGTGGACGAAGGAAGTGTTTGAAAAATTGTTCGCTGCGATGAATTCGGGTGGAACTCTTGTTACGTATTGCGCGAAAGGAGAAGTTCGCAGAAACATGATCGCTGCGGGATTTGCGGTCGAAAGGATTGCGGGTCCACCGGGGAAGCGGGAGATGCTACGTGCGAGTAGGATGTAACTACCTACGTTAGCCGCTGATTTCGCTGATGCCGCTGATTTAAATCAAAAAATAATTTCTTTAACCATAACGGTAAAAAGAATTAATAGTTGATCTGCGTAATCAGCGCAATCGACGGCAAGTTATTTGGTAGTCTCCAGCAGCCGTTTCGTCTCCAGCAACCACTTAATTCCCTCTTCAAAATCCTTGAACACTTTATACGGACGTTTCGGCTTGTTGAACTTGTAATAAAATTCTGCCATCAGACGATGTGCAAGTGTCTTCACGAAAACTACTTTGCACAGTGTAGGACTCACACTTTCTAAACTCGCTGCATAAGCTCTCGCGTCGCTTCCAATGGTAACATTTTCTCCTGCCTCAAAAATCACGGCAAACTTTTTCCCTTTACTGATTTCATTGAATGCCGCCAACTGTCGATCCTGGTATTCTAAAGAAATTTCAGTGAGGGGTTTGTAGTAGACATGCACGATTCCATCCTTGCGCAGTCCGATGATGGATTCCGGAAGTTCTATTGTATGAACAAGTTGTTCTGATTGCGTCATTCGGCGTTACGGGCGTCAATTTCTTTATCCACTTCCAGTAACCACCGGATTCCATCATTGAATTCCGAAACTACTTTATAAGGCTGCAACGGTTTATTGAACTTGTAATAAAATTCCGCAATGACTTTATGCGCAAGTGTGTTTACATATACAACGGTAGCTTTGGTCGGAGATTCCGGTTCAATCTTCGTCGCGTTTTCCCGCGCTCTCTTATTGACTGAACAATATTCTCCGGCCTGGAAGATGAATGGGTGCTTTTTACCACCGGTGATCTCGTTGAACAGTATCAGCATTACTTCCTGAACGGTGATCGTGATCTCGGTGTGTGGCTTGTAGTAGACGTGTACAATTCCGTCTTTTCGCAATCCTACGATAGCGAAATCGTTTTCAATTGATCTGACTAACTGATCTTGTTCTTTCATTTGGGAGAAATGCCGCGATGAAGGTAGCTTATTCCCGATGACTGCAAAAATATCCCGATGGTGAATCAGAATTTCATAGCGAAGTGGTGGGCCGTGATATCAAACCCGTAACGCAAATAAAGTCGGTGCGCCGCAAATCGCTGTACGCCAGAATCCAGATGGATGCAAACGCATTTTTCATTTTTGCAATAGTCGATGATAAAGTCCAGCACTTTAGCTCCGTATCCCTTGCTGCGATGTGCTTCGAGCGTGCTCAGGTCATCAACATACACACCTTTGCCGCGATGAAACATCTCATCGATTCGGAATCCGCCTATACAGGGAACCGTTCCGTCTTCGAGCTCCAACATGGCCAGATGAAATCCAGCAGCGATCATGCGCTTGACCATGGTCATGTATTCGGCTTCATCTAGATGTGGACGCAGTTCTTTCACTGCAGGAAATGCGCGGCGAAGATCTTCACCTGTGCGGGCGAGCTTGATGTTCATGCTCAAAGATAAACCCTGCGAGGGTTTAACCCTTTGACCGTGGTAAAAATAAGTGCTTGTAACCCTGCAGGAGTTAAACTCTTGCAACGTTAATCACGTTCATGCTTGCAACTACATCATGCTGACCAATTATCTTCTTCTCATGTTACTTTTTTAGAAAAAGTAACCAAAAATCGTCCGCTCGATTTTTTCAGTCGCTTTTTCTCGCTCCACGCCCTTACGCGTCCCAGTCGTTTTCGCGCGAAAAAAAAGCGCGAAAGCCTCTATGGTCCGCTATCGCAAGCGAGCGGTCGTGTCACGGAAAAAGACTCCCGAAAAAATCAAGGCGGACCCGTACCGCCTCAAGACCTGGGACACTGAGGGCCGCCTGGCGAATGTGCCTTGGAGAAAAACGTAGGTCTCATTTGCAGGGATTAATCGGGCTCCATCATCTTTTTGATTTCACACTTCATATTCTTAAACGCTTCCCCTACCGCAGAAGAAATTGTAAGTGCAGGATCGTATGCACCTGTAATCTCGTACTGAAAACATTGCGTAGAATCGCCCGTTGGCTGATACAACGACTCTGTTTTCTTGCCGAAAGCAGTTCCATAGCCCGTGGTCATGTGCACGGAATCAACAACGGTGTACGTAATTGAAACTTCGGTCAGGTGCAAGCGATATGTGTACACAGTGGGCGGACAAATCGATTGATAGAGCCAGCCGTGATCGCCGTAACAGGGATCTGTGCGCGATTCGTCCCATTCATACGAGTCAGTATGTATCGAATTGATGAAGATGTGAACATCTGCAGGGCCTGTCTCCAAAATGAGGTTGGATGTTCCACCGAATTGCGAATGAAGTCCGTTCATTACAGCATCCCTCGCATCGGTAGAAGAATACGCGCTCCATAGCGGTCCATGCATGTCCATAAGGTTCGTGTCGGCTGTAATCGCCACGGTATATTCCGTTTCGAGTTCACAGCTTTTTTCGCACGAAGTGAACGCGATTGCTACGAACAGAAGTGCAATGGATATTCCAATGCACATCCAGCGGAGATGATTAACCGTCATGTCCTCAGTTTTGTGCAGCAGTATCTGCTGTGGACTGGTGCATACAGCCGCCTCTAACCGGCAATATTTCCGGTTTCTGGCAAGAATAAAGAATGATGGATGAAATGGCGAGGGCTGTGAGCCACATCGCGAGAATCAGAAGGGGCGAGTACGTTTTCATGTTTAGGGATTTACAGGAAAGACGTGGCTCGGAACGGAGGGTTGACCGAAATTAGCCGGCAGCAGATTTCAGCAGTTAAGTGGCAGGATTGAATGCGTAAGTGAGCGGGATATGGTTAACCGTTCCACTCGTAATGACACGAATAACAAAAGTATTTGTGCTCCAATTTAATCGGAATTCCAGTCGACAGCACAAATGCAATTGCCCCGGTAGCTGCTGCTCCACCAGAACGGGCAAGATAGATAGCAGCTTGACTGCACTCCGGACAAACTCCTTTCACGAGATCGTAGATTTTTCCGTCGATGTCCAACGCTTCGTGAAGTTCCGCATCCGGCGTTACCGAATCATCGATGTTCTTCATCACTTCACGCGCGGCAATTTCATCTGACGTTTTTACCTGCAAACGAATTCCTCCAAGCGTGTTATCCATCCACGGACTGATCTGAAGTTGCAACTCATCCTGCACATATGCTTCAATACCTTCCGATTCCAATCTTCCACGCAACAAATGCGCCTGGTACGGAAAAGAAAACCGTGCAATGGTAACTAAATCATCAAATACGTGTTCGTCGTTCATGAGTGTAAAATAAGAAAGCCGGATCGCTTTACACAATCCGGCATTCATAATTCTTAAATATCAAATCTTAATTGTTGAGCATCACTGGCATCACCAGCATCAACGTATCCTCTGTTGCTGCGTTATTGCCCTGCGGAAGAAGAATTCCTGCACGGTTTGGCGCCGACATTTCAATTGTAGCTTCTGCGCTATCGATGTTCGTGAGCATCTCTACGAGGAAACGCGAGTTGAAACCGATTTCCATATCATCACCTGCGTAAGAGCAGGTGAGACGTTCTGCAGCTTCGTTTGAGAAGTCAAGATCTTCGGCAGAAATATTCAATTCACTTCCTGCGATTTTCAAACGCACCTGGTGAGTAGTTTTGTTTGCGAAAATAGAAACGCGGCGGATGGAACCAAGCAGCGCTGTTGTATCGATCGTAAGTTTATTCGGATTGTTCTTCGGAATTACCGCATCGTAGTTCGGATATTTTCCATCGATGAGGCGACAGATCAGTGTTGACCCGATCGATCCATCAGGAGCAATTCCCCAGCTGAAACGTGCGTTGGTAGTATTGTACTCTACACGAACGATTCCTTCGGTTGTGCTGAGAATATTCTTCAGAAGATTCAACGGCTTGCGTGGAAGAATGAACGATGCGCTTCCGGTTGCTTTTACATCCCCGCGACGGTAACGAACGAGCTTGTGTGCATCTGTTGCAACAAACGTAGTTCCGTCTGGCGCGAACTGAACAAACACGCCCGACATTACAGGACGTAGTTCATCGTTTCCTGCAGCGAACAGTGTTTTTCCGATTGCACGTGAAAGAATATTTCCGTCCATTTCAAGCGACTGTCCGCTTTCAACAGAAGGTGCTTTTGGAAATTCATCTCCGTTCTGACCTGTAATTTTGTATTTACCGTAGTCGGATGAAATTTCAATTGCAAGACGCTTCTTGTCGATGCTGAAAGTCAGCGGTTGCTCAGGAAATGTTTTGAGTGTATCGATCAGTAGTCGCGCCGGAACTGCAACGTTGCCGGAATCTTTCGACTCCACAGTGATATGAGTAGTAATTGTCGTCTCAAGATCGGAAGCCGAAATAGTGAGCGTGCCTTTGTCGACTTCGAAAAGGTAATTGTCCAGAATCGGTAACGTGTTGCTGCTGTTGAGCACGCCGTTCAGCATCTGGATCTGCTTCAATAAATTCGAACTTGATACAATGAATTTCATAAGTCGTTGGTGTTTAAACTAGACTTACAAAATTACCCGTTTTGAGAGGGAAGGAGGGTGCTTAAAATCGGAGTTATGAACCCGTTTTGAACATCAAATAACCTCAAAATGGTACGCGGAAAATACGGAAAGGGCTGATTTTCACGGATCAGCTACTCAAGTCCTCTCCGCGAGAAGTATTCGGGGGTCTGGAGTAACTTCCCGAAGACAAAATACTGGACAATTACGAAGTCTTTTCCGTCGTTTACAGTCGCATACATATTGTCGACATCATAGCGCTGATCGGTGGGCAACGTATCCGTTCCAAGCACGCCATCGCCAGGTTTGAGATATAACTTCACAACATTTTTCTGCCCCGCAGCATCCTGAACTGTGATGATGTGTGCCGGTGAAGTTTCAATCACCGAATCTTTTTGTGGATCGTTGTTCGCGAATTCGATGAAGCCAAGACGGATGAAGTAGGATAAAAACTGTCTCACAGCAGTTGTGTCAAACGGCAGCGGTTGTCCTGTCGTAGTCTGCAATCCATAAACCATATTCGCCGATTGCGTTACAATAAAAGAATTCTCAGGTTCGCCGGCATGTTCAACTTTCACTGAACGGACATCAGGAACGTAATAGTGAAATGCAGATTTGTCTCTCCATTCGCGTTCGTCGGGAGAATAACGCGTGGTGAGATAACCGTTAAATCCTTTGATCTCCATGATAAATGGTTCAGAAGAATTTTCACCGGTGGCCGCATCTGCAAGAAGCATATAAGTTCCAAGCATGTCGGGAGTTTCAGAACCAACATAGTAGAGACGTTCCATTTCGCCATTCACATAAATCTCGCACTTGATTGAACCAGTGATCAATTGCTTGACAATGTTCTCTTTTGCTTTCGTTCCAACAGGTTCGCGCACACTCAACGCTTTGATTGTATTGAGCAACGTATTGATAGCATCCTGACGCGCAGGATATTTTTCATTCACCGTCCACGTACCATCGTCTTTACGTACCAGTGTAACTTGTTTCCCCGTTTTGTCGGCAAGGAAAATTTTGTCTACCGAAGCAGTATCTGCCAGTGCAAAATCGCGAAGCTCGCGGGCAACAGAACCCGGACCGGAATTCATCACGAGATAAGTTGCAATTACACCGAGGATGAGTACTGCAATGAGAATTATTCCATTACGTTTCATAATACTTGTATTCTAATGACAGGGGAGTTGTTGTCTATTGCAAAGATGCAGATTAGTCGGGAGACGGGAGTTGGGAGACGGAAGTAAAAAAGAGTAATTCTAATTTCTGGTCGCAATCGCTGCTTAAGTGGTCGGATTTTTACGCTTCTCCATCAGTCCGCGCACAAATAGCGTGAGGCACATTGCTGCAGCCAGGACGAGAACAAACACCATTCCGGATTTAGTTGGAACATTTTTCGGGAGCACACTGAAATGCCAGTACGCAGTTGACGCATCCAGAATTGCGATCACAAGCAAGGCGTATAATGCTTTTGTTGATTTTGTCTGAACAAACAGGATCATTGCGTAAGTGCTCACCATTACGAAAAGGGCAGCGATAATACCCTGTGAAATCATAAACACAATCATACCCGCGAAGAATGCGAGGACAAAATCCATTATGCCCGATCGCGAGGTGTAACCGTTCTGAGAACCGTATGTTCTCTTTCTCGACCACATGCGGAAGAAACCAAACAACAGGATGCTGAAAATCGGTGCCCCAACATTTATCATCTGCCACCATCCACGCTGATCTTTAATTTTCCCGCGATCAAGCATGCGTAGCGTTACTTCACGCGAGCGAACAGACAACAATCCTTTGTCGTCCATTAAATAGTTCGCACAATTCAACAGGAATGTTTTGTTGGCGTAGAACGATTGATTCAGACGATTGTAACGATCAATTCCCAATGGACCGGCTTCACCTTGTCTTACTGGATTAATAGCGACATCTCCATCAGCAATCACGATGATTTTCGTTGGCTTACCGGTTTTGAGATAACCGATTTCCTTGCTGTTTACAATTTCATCGGGAAGAATTTTCTGCTTGAAGTAAGAGTTGAATGGACCTTCCAGCAACACAGCAACATTCTGGAACGGATGATCAAATGTTTCCGGCGGACGATCGTACATCGACATCATCAGCAATACTTCGTTCGGTGCGCGGAAGATGGATGACTTATCAGAAGAGCGGATGAGTACGTCTTTCTTAATCGGCGCAGAAGTTGTAATCGTATCAATTGTTCCAACGAAATCGAACTTGATCCGATCGAGATTTTTCACAATCGGGTGTTTCTCCAATGGAAGAATGGTTGGAGAGTAATACCACGGACGGGGAATAAATTGTGTTTGCTGTCCACGTCCTTGTGGGATCATTACTTCCGAACAATAAACATCTTCTACAACTTCTGATTTCAATCCGGCTCCGTAACTGTACAACACTTGCTCCAGTCCAGGTTCACTTTGACTCACACCGTAATGTCGTGGTAACAGAACAGTTGATCCCTGCAGCTGAATGCTGTCCATAGATGCACTCGTAGGATCAACCATGAAGATGGCTTTACCGCCGTAGATGATGAATTGATCGAGAATGAAAAGTTCCTGAGTCGTGAATGCCGAATCAGGTCCGATCATAACGAGTGCGTCGAACTTATTTCGGATCTGAGTTGCATTCTGAACAGTATCACGGAATGTATTCAGCATAGAACCGAATTGCACGAATGAAACTTCGTAATATTCTTTCAGTCCCTGAACAAAATCGCTTACCTGCAAAGAATCCGGTTCGCCATGACCTTGCGTGATTGCGATTTTCGGTTTCACATCCATCATCACTTTACGGATGCCATTCGACAATTCGTATTCCAGTCCTTCGATGGCGTGATTCACAGCTTCTTCGCTTGGCTGAGAAGAAGATCCCATAAGCGGAATCGGAATTTCCCGTCCGCGGTAACGCACGATTGCCCACGGAAACAACAATTGGTTCACCTGTTGTCCTGCGTCATTCACGTTACTTTCAGCATGTGGTGTCAAACCTTTTTCCATCAGCTGCCTTTGGAAAGCCTCCCTCGCTTTCACGTCATCGCTTTCGCCCGGATCAACGAATTCGTACTGGATATTGTCGTTGCTCCACGCACGGA
>CAYUTR010000192.1:0-9568 GCA_964447465.1 uncultured Chryseobacterium sp. | reverse complement strand
CATACAATGGCAGATACAGGCGACGTAAGCATCGGATCATTCCTAAAGTATAACGGAGAACTCGTTCAGGTAGTTGAATGGCAACACCGCACTCCGGGAAACCTGCGTGCATTTTATCAGGGCAAAATGAGAAACCTGCTCAACAACAAAATCGTTGAGAACCGTTTCCGTTCTGGTGAGCCTGTTGAAATCGTTTGGGTAGAATATAAAAACCTGCAGTTCATTTATCCTGAAGACACCAACATCGTTTTGATGGACAAGGACACGTTCGAACAGACTTACATTCCTAAGAACATGGTTTCAAACGGACTCGAATTCCTGAAAGAAGGAATGGACGTGAAAGTCTGGTTCGAAAGCGAACAGCCTATTTCTGCGGAAGCACCTTCAACCGTAGAATTGAAAATCACGTACACGGAGCCAGGTCTCAAAGGTGATACAGCAACAAACACATTGAAGCCGGCGAAAGTTGAAACAGGTGCGGAAGTACGTGTGCCGCTTTTCATCAGCGAAGGTGATTTGATCAAGATTGATACGAAGTCGGGTGCTTATATGGAAAGAGTGAAGCAATAAATTGCTTCAGTGCGCAGTTAGCAGTGCGCAGTCAAGGAAATTAAAACGCCCGTTGTGAGATTCACTTCGGGCGTTTTTTTATTGCGCATTGCGTATTAGAAATTGCGCATTGCATATCACCACTTGAAATACGTGTACTCTCTTTCGTCTGAGAGCACATAAGTACTTGTATATCCTTCCCATTTGCTGATCAAACCATCTTTGCCGAAATACATGGTTTCCATAAGGCGATCTTCGTCGTAGCGCTTGTGAACCTTGCTGTAATTCTCGCGTCCACAATAATCACTGATCTCTGTCCGGTTCGGATCTTTAGCTCCAAAAATATTTTTCGACCTTTCAGCATCTCCGCTGATCGAATGCATTTCCTCTTTCGACGCCAGCTTGCCGTTTTTGTACATGTACCAAACAGAATCCTTATTACCGATTTCCGGTTCTTCACTCAGATGCCAACGGGTACATCTCCACTCTGTTTCGCGGACGATTTGTCCTTGCGAATTGTAGCTCCACGAATAATCATACCATGTATGCGCGTATTCCGTCCAGGTTTGTTTGCGAACCAAAAGCTGATCGGCGTTGTATGTCCATTCCTCCCACGACTCAAGCCGGTGAAACGTAGCCATCGAAGGAGCCATCAGTAAAACTCTCCATTCATAGCCAGGAGAATTTCTGTCGCCGGCAAGCTGCGCAGCCCGATTCATATCCGGATCAATTCGCCAAACGGAATCGCGCTGCACGTATGACCCATCATCAGCATAAGTATATAGGGAGGCTTCCATTTCCCAGGGTGGACTCCACAATTGTTTCATCGCAAGTCGTCTGTATTTCAAACGGGCCTTGGCATCATAGACGTATTCCTCAACGAAAGAATCGCCCATGCTGTTGTGCGTATACGTTACGTGCGGCATGCCCGTGCTATTGAGAACGGTGGAATCGATATGCACAATCCATTGTCCGTAATCAGCCCATTCCAACTGACGCCACGTTAATCCGTCGGACCACTTTACAATTTCAATACGCACAGTTGAATCCTTCGGGCCATACGATTCATATGAATAGTGTAAGGTCAGCTGGCGCTCAATCATTTTATTGCCCGAATAGTAAAATGTCTCATTCGTAATTTCTGTCCTGTTGTACTTGTCATCAACAAGCGTATCATCAATTGCTACAACTCTTCCGGATTTATCGAATGTGGTCCACGTAGTCTGAACATTGGTCAGCTTAGTATTGTTCTCAGGACCGTCCCAATCCCAACGACGGCGTTCCAATTCCTCCGTTGTTCTGACTTCTTTTACTTTCCGGACTTGCTGTGTAACGATGAGCGTTGAGTCAATATACTCATGCCGTTTAATAGTGGAAGGCTCATAGGATCCCGGAGAATATCCCGACACAATAATCGAAACACAAAATACCAGGACCGCAATGGCAAGAGGGCGTTTCATCTGCTTCTAAAGTACAATAACGCACAGTCTTTATTTGTACTTTTGGACAAATTAACAGTCGTGAAAATTCCCGCTCAGAAACTCTCCGAAATCGCTGCAATTATCAATGCGAAATTCATTGGCGATGCGAATCACCCGGTAACCGGACTCAATGAAGTACATCGCGTTGAAGCAGGCGATCTTATGTTTGTAGATCATCCGAAGTATTACGACAAAGCATTGAACAGTGCGGCAACAACTATCCTGATCAACAAGGATGTTGTGTGTCCTGACGGAAAAGGATTGATTGTATCTGATGATCCGTTCCGCGATTTCAATGCGCTGATCCGTCACTTCGAACTGAAAGGACATTCAACTGTTCTTCAGAGCAGCGATGCGAAAATCGGGAAAGACACAGTGATCTATCCGAATGTATATATCGGTCGCGATGTTACAATCGGAAGTAACTGTGTGATCAAAGCCGGCGTTTTCATTGGAGATCACAGCATCATTGGCAACAACGTGATTCTTCACCCGAATGTTGTTGTTGGCGGGGAAGCATTTTACTATAAGAAGCGTGCAGATCATTTTGATAAACTTCTTACGTGCGGACGTGTGATTATCAAAGATGACGTAGAGATTGGTGCAGGTTGTACACTCGATCGCGGAGTAACTGCTGATACGATTATCGGGAAAGGAACCAAGATTGATAATCTCTGTCACATCGGTCACGATACAATCGTTGGCGAGATGTGTCTCTTTGCTGCAGGCGTTGCGATTGCTGGTGTTACTACAATTGAAGACCGCGTAACACTTTGGGGACGCGTTTCAATTACGAGTGATGTTGTAATCGGTGCAGGTGCAGTTGTGCTTGCTACATCAGGTGTTTCAAAATCGCTTGAAGCGGGAAAAACATATTTCGGTGCGCCGGCTGAAGAAGCGCGCAGCAAGTGGAAAGAACTTGCGGCAATTCGTCAGCTGCCCGATTTCATGGCTGCATCACGCAAAAGCGAATAAGAGAAATCCTTGTTTGCAGGGATGCGACAACTGGTTCTTATAGGCGATTTGTTGACTAGCCAATGAGCCTCGAAGAGACAAATAACAGCTTGGTCTAATTTATCACCAAACACCTGAATTAACGGGTATATTAGTACAAATGGCGAAGTCGCAAGAAAGCAAACAACGTGCACCCCGCCTGAAGGATTTCAAGCTCAACGCCCTGCTTGATATCACGAAGGCGATCAACAACAACCAGCCCGTTGGCGAGCTGCTCACTGTTTTTGAGGAAATCGTGCGCAACAAGCTTAAAATCGGCAAGATGGTTTTGTTCAGTCACGATGGAATGAGTTGGCAACGATTGCTGAGCTTCGGTGATGATGCACACTTTGCTGCCATTGTACCTGAACGCGATTTTGCAGGCATCAGTGAAATCACGACGATTGATTTTTCGCAAAAATCTCTGCACCGTTCATTCGAAATTATCATTCCGGTATTTCATAAGTCACAGGCCCTTGCTTATGTGCTCATTGGTGACCTGAACGAAGATGAAAACGGAATGAGTGCTGCAATCAAACATCTTCCGTTTGTGCAGACGCTCACGAACATCATGATCGTTGCAATTGAGAATAAAAAATTATTCCGCGAGAACCTCAAGCGTGCAGCAATGCATCGCGAGCTGGAACTTGCATGGGAAGTGCAGCGTATGCTGTTCCCGGAAAAGCTTCCACACAACGAATTTCTCGATATGGATGCGTTATATCTTCCTCACCAATCGGTTGGCGGAGATTATTACGATTTCATCCAGCTCAACGAAAATGAAGTTGCGTTCTGTGTGGCGGATGTTTCGGGAAAAGGTGTTCCGGCTGCATTGCTCATGTCGAATTTCCAGGCGAGTCTGCAGATCTTGTTGCGGCACATTACAGATTTATCTGAACTTGTTCACGAACTGAATGCGAAAGTCATCCGCAACAGCAAAGGGGAAAAATTCATTACGCTTTTCATCGCGAAGTACAATACTGTGACGCATGTGATGAATTACATCAACGCCGGACACAATCCTCCGATGATCGTGGATGCCGAAGGAACAAATTTTCTCACGGTAGGCTGCACTGGTCTTGGAATGTTTGATGAACTCGAGCGCGTGCGTGAAGGAATCGTGCATGTACAACCGGGCGCGCTGTTAATTTGTTACACCGATGGACTGGTTGAGCAATCGAACGAGGCGGATGAAGAGTTCAGCATGGAACGTGTGCAGCAGCTGGTGAAAGACAATCGCATGAAAACCCCAATGGAAATCAACCAGCTCCTTCTCCAGGGAGTTAATGCGCACAAAGGTGATAAAGCGTATATCGATGATATAGCTCTCATCACCGTGCGCATCAAATAAACCAACGCTTTTTTTGCCGGCTTCGCCGTCTTTGCCACAGATTCGCAGATGTCGCAGATGGCTCAGATTGTTTTCTTTCTAAAAAAATTAATTGAAAAAAATCTGCGTAATCTGCGAATCTGTGGCAAAGCGCCCTCGGACGCAACTGACTAATTGAGTTTTTTCTTCCGCATCTTCTTCGTCTGTGCAATATCCGCAGCAACAATCATCGCGGCAAACGCCCAGAAAGGCACGGAAGCTTTATCCGTATCCAGGAAATTGTTGAGTGTTCCGTGAATGAGATACGTTACAAGTCCAAGTAAAACTGCAAGCAGAATCGCGCGATCCGGCCCGGGATCCATCCGCTGATACACGCGCCAACCGGTAGCTACAATCGCAATTGACACCGCCAGAAACGACAGCATGCCGAGTACTCCCGACTCCGCTAACGGACCAATATATTCGCTGTGTGCGTTACCCATGTCACCGGCGTTGGTGCTGATAATTGTCTTCTCGCTGGAGAGTTGGTAAGGTGCATACATAAAGCTGTATGTGCCGGGACCGAATCCGAGTACTGGTCGTTCCTGAAACATTCTGAACGCAGAGTTCCAACGATTGAGTCGCTCAAGGTTAGACGCATCTGTTGAGATGTTGGAAATCGAACTGATGTGCTCCGCAAGGTCATCCGAAGTATCCTGGCGGTTCTGCTCAAGGTTCATTACGATGTCGGTCCACGATACTGCAACATAAAGAATGGTCAAGCCAACCACACCAGCAACGTATTGCCACTTTATTTTGAAATAAAGAATTCCATACAACACCAGTGCGCCTGCGAGACTTACCCATGCAGCACGTGTGAACGATAATATCAGTGCAACAGTAAATACAACAAGCAGGATTGCAGCGATGACGCGGATATTACTGTTGTAACCACTACGGAAAGTAAATGTGAGCAATGCCGGGAAGAACATCGCCAATGCAGCACCATAGGCTGTATGGTCATTGTAGAAAGGCGACATTACCCAGTGAGCAGGATCTTCTTCAAAACCGAAGAGCCAGTGATTGTAGATGGTGTATCCGATAACAATCGTGAGTGGCAGGATATACATCCACAAAAAACGTCGTGTATTTTTGAAATCGCCGAACATGTAGTATCCGATGAAATAGAACGGGATTACGAACCACAATCGCGCAAGCATCCATTTGAAAGAAACTACCGGCATCTGACTTGTCAGCGCAGTAATAAATATCCAAGCAAGGTTGAAGAGAATCGTAATCGTCACAGGATGCGAAAGTAATTCGCGATTCATTTTTCCGGAGTACAACAAACGGATAACGTAAAGAATCAGGATACCCATGAGAATAGGTTCCACCGGCAGACTCACACCGATTCGCACTTCACTACTCGAGAGGTTGACTGAAAGCGGCACCAGAAAAACACAGAAGAGAAGTAGCTTGTCGAGTTGTGTGATGGCCATATAGAGAACCATGATCACCGGCGGAAGAAGATTCAGCCAATAGAACTCGTTAGCGATGCAATACGTATTTGCAATAAGAAAGGCAAAGCTGATTCCATACACCCACCAGAGCGTTCTCTTTTCGTCCTCTTCGCCTACTTTGAGTTCAGCCATGGATATGCTACTCCTCCTTTTTTCTGTCTTTAATAATGAAGAAAATCAAAGCGAGCAGGAATGTAGAAAGAATACACACGAGAACAATAATCCAGCGTACAGGATATGACTTGCTATCAGCCGGATAAGGATTCGCCATTACGTTGGTATACGTAAGTTCCTTCGTCATGTCACTCACTGCCTGATCGTAGTTGGTTCTGATGGTGTTGTAATCTTTCTGCAGTGCTTTTTCCTGGCTCGACAATGAAAGGAGTTCACCGCCTCTGTACTCGAGATGACGGTACATGGAATCAACACCACGATAGTTTGACACCGCTGAATTATTTGAAGCCAGTTTCAGGTATGATTTCAGCACTTCCTCAGACTGGACTTTATAATCGAGCAATCCATAACGGATCCGCAGTTCATCGAGCTTTTCCTTAACAGAGTCCAGTGCCACTTTCTTCAGGCGCATCTGATCGGCATAAATCTGCACAACCTCTGCTGTTTTTTCACGCTGCACCGATCTCGCTTTCACGTCAACGAAATGTATCAGTTCAGTAACCATTTCACTCGCCTTGTCAGGATCCTGGTCTAGAATATCGATTCGCACTGATTCGTACTCCGTTTTCTTAACCGTTACGTTCTCATCGTACATGAGGTACATACGTGTACGTCCGGTAGAAGATGCCGTATCAATTTCGTAATGATCAGGCAGACGGAAACGTCGCACCATCATATTCCTGACATCCGAAGAAGTAAACAACTGAAGCAACTGCTCAGTCGGAGTCTCCATCGAATATGGAATAATATTCACGGGATAAACAAACGCAGTTGATTTATACTTCGGTGTAATGAACCGTTCACCGGAAAACACAACACTCAGGATTCCAGCCATGAGCACAAAAGCCGCAAGATGCAGCCTGCGCTTCTGGAGCACTTTCATTAAATCGATATTCTGAAAAAACCTGGTCATGGGTTACTCCTTTCATTTTTCAGATACTTTTCCTGAGCACGAATGCTTCTGATATTGTCGAACAGTATCAGGAACAATATTCCGAAAACCATCGAAGCCGTAGTACTTACGACAACAATGAGCCAACGGATCGGGTACGACTTTCTTTCTGCCTTGAATGCAGGGTTCACGATAAATTTATATGAGAGTACCGCATCGTAATCCACTTTTGTCTCTTCGTACTTCTTCTTGAGAAGATTCAGTTGCTCGCGCTGGATGTACAGATTCTCCCGCACGGCCATGTAAGCACTTCCGTATTGGCTGATGATATCGAGTTGTGCCTCGAGCGATTTTATCGCACCAGTATTTCCACTTGCAAGTGCTTTCACATACTCGGCGCTGGTTACTTCAGACTGCGATTCGTAATCGTACATGCCCTTTAAGTTGATCACGTGCATAGAATCCTGCATGCGATCTACTTCGGTCTGCTTCTGGAAATATTGTTGTTCTACAATCCGGAATGCCTGGAACGCGCGGTCACGTTGCATTCTCCGTTTCGTTGAATCGAGCAGAGCTGCAATTTCATTCGCGATGTCTGCAGCTTTCTGAGGATCAGTATCCATTACATCAACACGCACCGACATAAACTCTGTGCGTTTGAACGTAATGTTCTCGTTGTACATTTCAAAAAGCTTGGTATTTCTGAATTGATCAGCAGGATCAATCTCATAGTGTATCATGAGTTTGTACTTCTCACAAACCTTCTGACGGATCTCATCCGAATTCAGGATCTGCAACATCTGCTCCGCCTGTTCTTCTTCACCGAACTGGAGAATGTCCTGTTTGCCCGTAAGATCTTCAGTTAAGAGCGCTTTGGAAATCGCATTCGACTGAACCGGGAACATAATTACTGTCGACTTGAATTTCTCCTTGATGATCAAGGCGATTCCTGAAGAAACCAATGCAGCAGCAAGACCGATAATGATCAGCGGTTTTCTCCAACGCCAGAAAAATCCGATCAGGCTGGTGGAGTCAAAATAACCTTGTGTGCTTTTTTCAGGTCCCATTAATGGTGGCAGGTGTGCTTAACGGTCGCCAAAAGTAAGAAAAAAGCACTGCGAAATTGCGGTAATTTGAAGATTCCGGTCAATGAAAATGTCACGTAATCTCTTGATTTTTAGTAATTCCAGCTGGAACGACCAAACGGCAATATTATTGTGTGCGTTGCGAAAGAAAAACTTTTGTCAGTTCGAGCACTTCGACTAAGCTCAGCATGAACTCCATCGAGAACTAAACAAAAGGACGTACAACCGGATTTGCGACTTCTCGACTGCGCTCGAAGTGACAAATCCTGCCGACTGCGCACTGATTGTTTAGCCGTATTTCAGGATGCGGAACATACCCTTAATGCTGATCAATCGGGTTGCAAGTGCCCAGCCAAAAGAGGTTGCGGCCATGAGGATAAATCCAGGAACCCAGCCCGTTTTGCCGGTGCCCAACAGGTAGCTGTGTGTAATCAACGTAATGGCAATGACACCGGCAATGAACACTATCAGAGTAGTGATCAAGCGCCAGTTCACGCGGAATTTGAATTTCCACCACACGATCAAAACTTGCGCGAGAGCTGTAAGCAACTGTGTGCTGAGACTGGAAATCGCTGTGCCTTTTGCTTCGAGTTCAAATACTTTGATGAATAAAATATTCAGTCCAACATTCATCACCATTCCGCAGAATGCCATGATGTTCAGTTCGCGCAGATTTCCGTTTGCAGTAAGCAACGATCCGAAAACGTATGTGGTAGAAACCGCTATGAAACAATTCATCAGCAAAGCAAACAGCAAGGGCTCATCACCAATGAGATGTTCTCCATATTGCAAGGTCATGATTTCGTGGCTGTAGAACCCGCATCCCACAGCCACAATAACGGCGACTGTCATGAGCAGCGTGAACGCAAGTTTTACGAGTTGCTCTACGGATTCCTTGTACTTGAGCATGCGCGAGAAAATCGGGATGAGCAAGACTGAAAACAGATATGCAATCATGTTTGTTGCATCTAGCAATCGATAGGCTTTCGCATACAAACCTGCCTGCTCCGTGCCTGTGTGTTGCAGTTCATTCTCGAGGATTGCTTTACGTTCGGTTTCCTCAGTTGTCAATGTGATATTCGGATCGCGAAGTATAGCAAGTTCCGCTTTCTTCACGGGATCTCCGGAAGGCATCAATCGTTCCAGCATCACGGGATCAATGCGGTTGTAGAATGTCATCAGCAACACAAGAACAGCAAACGGAAAGCTTTTCTTAAGGATCATCAGGGAGAAGGGCCAACTCCATTTCAGCTTCATCACTTCTGTTTTCGCAATAACAGCGAAGAAGGCGATTACCGCGGTGATGAAATATCCGATTGTTTGTGCGTATGCGAAGTCCATCACATCCATGCGGCGACCCATGATGTTTGTCCACAACATGGTTGCAACAATGCCGATCATGATGATACGATCGAGTACAGAAATCAACGCGTCGGTCCGGAACAGATGCAACGCCTGAAGGTTCGATCGGAGATAAAGCACCATCGAAATCAAGAACTGATTGAAGCCGAGCAGCAGCAACAGTTTGATCAGTCGCACATCGTAATTGAAAACGAAAGCGCAGA
>CAYUTR010000191.1:0-9633 GCA_964447465.1 uncultured Chryseobacterium sp. | reverse complement strand
CGTATAGGTCGATTGATAATTCGGAGGCATAACGGTTCCGCAGTCAACTTGCGCATACGCGGTACATGCCAGAATTGAGGCAGAAAATAGGGTCAGGAAGAGTTTCATTGTAGCTAAGATACGAAACTGAGGCCGAAAAATTGGAACACGGATTTTGATATCCGTTGTTTGCTATTCCTTCGAATGGATGGTTACGGTGAATTGAACCACCAGTCAACGGATTTTATGAGATAAGCTTAATAAGTCTATCTCATAAAATCCAGGCACCAACTTTTCGATTTTAACGCGAAAATCGCTAATGACCGTCTAACAGGCATCGGGCATAAAAATCCGTGTTCTAATTCCCTCCAGCGAAATCCCTATCTTTAAGGCAATGACACGCGCCGAAATCGACCAGCTCCTCGCAGCAAACAAAGCTGTCTGGAACAAACGTACCGATGCACATATCGCGTCCGAATTTTACGACGTACAGAAATTCCGTGAAGGCAAATCTTCGCTGAATCCAATCGAGTTGAATCTTTTAGGTAATGTAAAAGGTAAATCTGTTCTGCACCTGCAATGTCATTTCGGTCAGGACACGCTTTCGCTCGCAAGAATGGGCGCACATGCAACGGGTGTTGATTTCACTGACACTGCAATTACAGCTGCGAAAAATCTGAATACAGATCTCGGCCTCAACGCAAAGTTTGAATGCTGCAATGTGTACGATACACGTCAGCATATTTCAGAACATTTCGATATCGTTTTTACTTCTTACGGAACGATCGGATGGCTTCCAGACCTGAAACCGTGGGCCAGGGTAATCAGCGAATCGCTGAAGTCCGGCGGAAAATTTGTGATCGTAGACTTTCATCCTTTCGTTTGGATGCTGGATGCCAATTACGAATCGCTCGAGTATAGTTACTTCAATCACGAAATTATTGTAACGGATACCACGGGCAGCTATGCATCACAGATCAACCTGCATGCCCCGATGAAAGAATACGGGTGGAATCATCCTTTCACCGATCTGCTTTCCGCTTTAGTGCGTGAAGGATTGGTGCTGGAGATTTTCCATGAGTACGATGGTTCTCCGTACAACTGTTTTCCGGGAATGGAAGCAGGAACGGATGGACTATTCCGCTTCACAAAATGGGGAAAGAAAATTCCTCTCATCTACGGAATCCGTTTCAGGAAACCATGACCAATCCGTTACGCAAAGCAATCAGCTGGTTTGTTCCTACACAACTGGAGAAAGTGCGAGGTGAACTCGGGCACGACCTCGAAGTAAACGTGCACAACGGCCGCATGATGCTGGACACGGCGAACGTAAATTATTCCTTCGGTTCGCTGCAGGATGTTTTCGATTATGCATTCACGAAAACACATCTTTACGACGCGCAAATAAATTCCGTACTCATTCTCGGCTTCGGAAGCGGAAGTGTTGCAGAACTACTGTTGCAGAAATGCAATCCGGAAATGTTTATCACTGGTATAGAAGCCGATAGTGAAGTAATCCGTCTCGCGAAAAAATATTTTCCGGTTGCCAATTCTTCGCACGTAAGTCTTATCCACGAAACCGCAGAGCAATACGTCGATCATTGCGAAAGACAATTCGATCTCATCATCCTTGATGTTTTCATCGAAGACAAAGTTCCTGCGTCAGTACAGTCGCCTGATTTTCTACGCAAGGTGAAATCGCTGATGAACAAACAGGGAAAAATATACATCAACAAGATGGCTGTAGAGAATGATGCGGTTTCTCTGGATGATCTCGAGAAAAATATGCGTGCTGTTTTTCGGACGGTGAAACCGGTGAAGGTGCATATGGGGAATGCGGGGAATATTGTTTACCTCGCGGGTACCTAAACTGCAATGCGCAATAATCAATACGCAATGCGCAATAGACGATACGCAATGTGCAATAGACAATGGGCAAGTCGC
Source organism: uncultured Chryseobacterium sp. (assembly GCA_964447465.1). Taxonomy (GTDB): domain Bacteria; phylum Bacteroidota; class Bacteroidia; order Palsa-965; family Palsa-965. The sequence continues at coordinate 7,710 of CAYUTR010000191.1, read as the reverse complement.
AATGTATTCGTCAGCGCAACAAAAATGCGCAGTAGGTTTCCCTTACTGCGCATTACGTATTGACTATTGCGTATTGCTATTTGTTAGGTTGCTTCCCCTCCCACTTATCCATAATCACACCTTCCTTAATAGGACGGAATGAAGTGCGGCGGTTCTTCTGGTGAGCGGCTTCGCGTTCGTCTTTCGTTGGCAACGCATTGATGTCTTTCTCAGGAATCAATGGTTTCGATTCTCCATAACCTGTTGCCTGAAGGCGATCGGCTTTGATTCCTTTACTGATGAGATAATCAACGCAGCTCTTCGCACGTGCCTGTGAGAGTGTCTGGTTGTATGTATCACTTCCACGTGCATCTGTATGCGATGCAATCTCCACGCTGAGGTTATCGTTCAGCTCAAGGAATGCAGCGAGATCATCCAGAATTTTTTGCGACTCAGGACGCAGTGTTGCTTTATCGAAGTCGTACTCGATACCCGGGATGGTGATTTCACCCAATGGAATCGGTGTCAGATAGAAATCGTGAATGAACAATGAATCGTCGGTCAGACCAACCGTAGAAATGTTCGTCGCGTCACCGAAGTATTTGTTCTTCTGTGCCTTGATGTACAGTTCCTGTCCGAGCGTAAGCTCCGACTCGTAATATCCGGCACTGTCCGTAATGATGTAGAACGGTTCGTTGTCGCCACGTACATCCTTGAATGTAAGGAGTGCGTTACTGATGACTTCGTTCGTTTCGATGTTGTAGACGTAACCTTTGATCGCAAATTTCAACGGCTCGTTCTGGAATGAATATGCTTTGTAGCAATAGCCGCTTCCAGGTCCGCACGATTCGCATTTCTCACGGTCAGAAGAGAAATAACCCATCTGCTGTGTGCGATCGAGTGTGAAATACGCATCATCGCGTGATGAGTTGAACGGTGCATCAAGATTTTTCGGTGCAGACCATGTGTTATCATCAGCATTGTACGACGACTTCACGATATCAAATCCACCATATCCGCTCAATCCATTCGAGCTGTAGAACAGTGTGCTTGAAGTAAAGTGGTAGAATGGTGTAATCTCATCATCGGCAGTATTGATCGCAGGACCCATGTTCACTGCTTCACCTGGATTTCCTTCTTCGTCGAGTGTGCACTTCCAGATATCAAGACCACCTTGTCCGCCCTGGCGATCAGAAACGAAATACAGAGTCGATCCGTCATTCGAAAGGAACGGCATCATGTTGCGTGTGCCCGGTACGTTTACGTTTGCATTGAGCTTTTGTGGCGCGAGCCATGTTTCACCAACGTTACGGCACATGAAAACTGAACACTCTGTTCCGTCTTCATTCCAGCGAGTGAAAAACAAATGTTCGCGACCGAAAGAAACAGATGCTGCACCTTCGTTCTCCGGACTGTTCAACGTACCAACCGTAGTAGTTACAGGCTGCGGCGTTCCCCAGATACCATTGAAACGACGCGCAATAAATACGTCTGTAGAATATTGATCGAGCCCTTGTTTCTGGCGCTCCTCTGTTGAAGCATTTCCCTGTTTCGCACAAGAGAAAAGCAACACATCCGGATCACCGTAGTATCCTGCCGCAAATGTTGCAGTACCAGCGTTGATATTAGAATCGAGCTTCGTAACAATTACTTCTCTCTTGATGCGCGAAGAATCCTGTGCATTCAGACATCCGCCGATGTTACGTGTGCAGCGACGCGACTCAAGGCTTTCCGGATCTTTTCCAACCTGGTAAGCTTCGTACTGCGCAATTGCTTCCGGATATTTCGCATTGCTCTGAAGTGTTGTACCATAATAGTAAACAGCATCAGGAAAACGACTATCAGGTTTTGCTACAGCTTGTGCGTACCATAGTTCTGCGTTATCGTAATCATGCAGCAAACGGTAACACGCTGCGATTTGGTGCACAACGTAAACTGTTTTAGCGTCGTTTCCTTCAACAAGATTCGGGTTTATTTTCGTCGTGTCGTTCTGCGCATTCTTCAATGCAACTGAGTCCACCATTTTCTTTGGTGGAGTGTACGGACGACATTCGTAAGGTGTAACAAGATCGCGGTCGCTGCCCGGTACAAGTTTCACAACGTGCTGGTAGCAGGCCAATGCAAGCTTGTAGTTCCCTTCAGCGTATGCTTTGTCGCCGAATTCGAGCCACTCTCTTCTGCTCTGCGAAATTGCAGATACTGCAACGAAGAGAAATACAATCAGTAATGATATGTGCTTTCTCATAATCGTGGACAGTTTGGAGCTACAACAGGCGTTTTTCTCTTCGCGATGTAGATCAGTGAGAACTCAATACCACCGCGGTTGTTGGTTGCAGGCTTGAGCGTTGAAGTATTTACATCGTAGCTGATGCGGTAAGTGAACTGACCCATCTTAAGACCAATTTCCACGATGGCTGCATCTTTGTTGCGGAACGTCGGACCAACAATCAGGTAAGCATCTGAATTCGGGAGGTAAATGTTCGCGAGCAATCCGTACGTCAATTCGCGGTCGTTTGTCTGCATCATGTAGAGCACGCGAGGATTCAGAACAAGCCGCTCTGTAATTCCTATTCGTGCACCGGCATGAACTAAGTAATGAATCGGAAGCTTGCTGGTATTACCGAAGAATGATTCATTCGGCTGATTCAGGTTCGATGCAGAGAAACCAATGAATGGATTGATGCGGCTGCTTTCTTTCGCGTAATAATAAAGTAAGCCCGCATTGACCATCATGTTGTAATCGGTTTCCATGATGCTCGAAGCTTCACCACTCGCTGTTGACTGATCAAATCCATTGATCTGCTGCGAATACTGATTGTTCCACGTGAGGCGTCCCATATCCACTGATTTCTGAATGCCGGTCACCGACATTCCGAATGCTACGTGATGAATGTTCTTCTTATCGCACTGTAGATCGTACGCACCGGAAAGTGTAATGCTGAGCTCGTTGAAATTTCCGATACCCGCACGACTGTTCATCACTTGTGCGCCCCATCCATAACGCTTCACCGGCATATCAAATGCAATTGCTGCGGTCTGGAAAGGATTGCGTGAAACAACGTTCCACTGGTTGCGGTAGTTCGCGTGTATGCGATAGTAGCCATCAAACATTCCTGTCATTGCAGGATTGAGATAGATTTTCGCCGCATCGTATTGCGTGAGGTGATAATCCTGTGCCTTCATTGCTGAAGCAGACAGGATCACACAGACTATTGCGAATAAACGTTGCATCTTCTTCGTGTTTTTCATTTTCGTTATCTCACTAATGTTACGTCGCCCTCGAGGAAATGTTCTGCTGCGTCAGGCGTTACTGCGTGTACCGTGTACACAAATACGCCAACCGGTTGCGGAACACCATCGCGGGTTCCATCCCAACCTACTGCCTGGGAAGTTGACACGAAAATGAGCTCACCCCATTTATTGTAAATCCTTAATTCCATTTCAGTGAATGGTCCACCGAGAACGAAGAAAATATCGTTAAAGCCATCGCCGTTCGGAGAGAATCCTGAAGGAACAACCGGTGGCGAACTGATGATGTAATCGAGTATAGTTGTATCCATACATCCGTTTACATCTGTTACAACAAGTGTAATCGGGTATGTTCCCGGAGCTGTCCACTGATGCGTTGGATTCTGTGTGCTTGCTGTTGTCGAGTCACCGAATTCCCAACCCCATCCGACTATTGTTCCAACGAGTTGCGATTGATCTGTGAACTGAACTGTCTGATAAGTGTTCGCAGCTGTAAGCGGATTCGATGTGAACGCTGCAACTGGCGCGAGGTAAATCAGAACCGGCTGCGTCACCGTATCCATACAACCGAAGTTGGTAGTAACGATCAACTGTCCATTGAATGTACCTGCAGCACCGTAAATGTGTACGGCAGGATTTCCTGTTGCAGTTACGTTGTCGCCGAAGTTCCACAACCATGTAACCACACCTCCTGAATCAACCGTTGATGCGTCGATGAACCATATCGGTTCGTTCGAACAGAAACCTGTAGTTGTAAATGCTGCCACCGGATTCGGGTAAACATAAATTGCAGTTACAACTGTATCAGGACATCCGTTTTGTGATGTTGTAATCAATGTAACGTTGTACCAACCGCCATCTGCGTAAATGTGTGATGGATTCTGCGCGGTCGAAGTGTTGTTCGCAGAAGTCGGATCGCCGAAATCCCACATCCAACTTACAATAGCAGTAACAGATTGTGTTTGGTCTGCAAACTGAACCGGGAATCCAGGACAAGCAGATGTGTATGTCAATCCTGAATTAGGTGCAGGAATTACAGTGATGTTCAGTGTATCGTGCTGCTGGCGACAACCACCATTGTTCGTCGAGTTGAAAATGATCTGAACAGTTCCGTTCGCGAGGTCATTTGTTCCCGGCAAATAGGTAGTCGTAAGATTCGTATCGTTCGCAAAAGTTCCGTCACCGTTTGATGTCCAGAATCCAGCACCTGTTGCCGTATTCGCTATGATTACGAATGGCACGTTACTACATGCTGTGTCCGGACCAATCGCCGTTACGTTTGGCGGTGGAGTGAGATAAAGAATAAGTGTGTCTGTCTCCGGGTTACATGAACCATTGCCGGTTGATGTCATCCATAACATTACAGAACCCGCAGAAGTATCGGCATTGCTCGGAATGTAATCTGTACAAAGTGAAGTCGGGCTTACGAAACTTCCCGATCCTGAAGTTGACCATACGCCCCCGCTGGCCACACTGACCGACGCGCAAATGCTAACAAACGGTGTATCGCGGCAAACGAATAAATCGACTCCCACATCTACAACGGGTCCCGCGATAAAATTCACGCGCACTGTATCGAAGTCATGCGAACACAAAGTGTATCCGGTTGATTGCAGAACGAGAATCGCATAACCCGAATCAAGTTCAACTTGCGCTGGTGTGTACGTTGCATTGTACGTAGTGTTGTTCGGATTGAATGTTCCGAGACCAGTCCACAAACCGCCGGTTGCGTTCAGGATATTTCCACCTAAACCAACAATCGAGTTGTTTGTACAAGCGAATGTGTCATTTCCGGCAAGCGCAATTGGTGCCGCGACAATGTACACTGTCGTATATACAGTATCATCGCAACCTAAACTGTTCTGCGCAATGTGCGTAATAACATATGTTCCGCTCGCAGCCCATGCATGTGTAACTGTGCTTCCTGTATCCGTGTTACTGTCGCCGAAGTCCCACCAGTAGCCATTGACTACAGCGTTGCCCGTGACGACGGAACTATCTACGAAGGTTAATGCTTGTCCAACACACGCACTATCTCCCATAGGAGCGCTGGTGTATGCTGTAACACTTGATATGTCAATGGTCTGATACGCTGTATCAGCGCAAGGTGTTCCGTAATTGATGATCAACGTTACCAGGTACGGCCCTAATCCCGGATACGTATAAGATGGATTCTGGAAACTGGAGGTATCTGTTGTTACAGCACCATCTCCGAAATCCCAGTAGTAACTATTCGCAGGATCAGAAGTGTTATTGAAGAAGATTGTTCCGCCCGTACACACGTTATTGTTTGGTCCGATGCTCGCTTGCGCCAATGGTGGACAATAAATAACGTTCAACTGGAAGTCACGAAGAATCTCGCCAATCTTGACACCGTTTCGGAACTCTTCACATCGGACTCCGCAGACGTACTGTCCAAGGAAAGGTGGAGCTCCTGTGATGTAACCGGTACTCGAACTCATTGTAAGGTTAGGTCCACCGGCAGCATTGTTCGGTCCGAATCCTGCAACCCATGTGATAGGTGTGAAAGTTGCAACACCGCCTGGGAATGTTGGAGCTGGATCACTGTAAGGAGTGTAGTAAGAATAAACAAGTGAGTCACCGTCAGAATCGGTTGCACCGTGATCGTAATTCATTGGATTGCCCTGACAAACAAACACAGGCGGAGGATTGGTCCACACAGGACTACTGTTTGTAATGAGTGTAGCGTTGTTCGGAATATACGCGTACCAGCTTTCACCTGCAGCCAACGGGTTCACAACATTGTCGAGTGTTGAGTTACGGCAGCAATACTGGAAGAAAAGGTGGTAACCGCCAGCCAATGGCGGAAGGTTATTTACAACAGCGGTATAAATCGCTTCTTCAAGACAGAGTCCGGGATTTGCAGCGCACGTATCAATGTACGGCTGTACAGCAGTTGCGCCGGGGAAGTTGATTATGATGTCTTTGTCGGGGGTAAACGAGTTACCGTTTACATCGCGGACTTCAATGCGCACGTTAGGAAAAGCAGCGTTTCCAGGGGCGCAATCGCGATACATTTTGAGTGTTATCCTGTAAGTTGCTCCGCCGAGGTGCTCATACGTGAGCGATCCTCCTACAACGTGCGTAGCGAAGGCACTGACGGATAAAGTCAGTGCCAGAACCAGCAGTAAAAAGTGTTTCATGTGGTCAAGGTGGGGCTTAATGGGTATGCCATCGCTAAAATACAACAAATAGGCGTTGCAGCAACAACTATTTGTCAACGGAGAAACCGCAAATTGTCAATGAGACACGTCAGTTTCAGCGATTTCTATCTCGAAATAACCACCAAAATTGCATTGCGTTACGTGCAGATAATACTTTCCGGCTTTTAGTCCGGACAGATTCACGACAGGACGGTGCATCCGGGCTTTCAGAATCTCCTTGTTTTCCTGAGGAATCGTCACAACATCCGTATAACCGAGCAACAAACGGTAGTAATTTTTCTGATCGTAAACGTAGAATTGCGACTCCTTATTAGACTCCGGAAAAAGGATCAGAAGGCTATCGTCGGGGTATTTTCTCTCCAGCAGAATTCCCTGAATACTATAGCGGGAAGTGTCCATTGTTTCGAGATACGTTTCGGGCACCTCGATTTTCTGCACCCCACGTTGGCGGGAAAATAATTCCGTGAGCACGAACCAGGCGGTGATTCCCAGAACGATAAAAGCCAGTACAAAGGGGAGGGATTTTCGCAACATGAAGTGTAACGAAGATAAGGGAAAGGGGATGAGGAACGGGGAATGAGGTATGCGGAATGGAGAAACGAGATTGGCTAAACTATCTGACGAGACGCGAAATTATCAGGTCCCATTTCGCAAGTAATCTCCCGCGATCCCCATTCCGCATTCCCCATCCCCTATTCCTTTCTCGTGATTCCCAAAATCGCAGTATATTTGGTGTTGAGCAGACACAAAACCCCTTATGATGAAGAATTTTACGCTGAGCCTGGCATTTCTGACTATTACCGCATGTTCGTGCTTTTCCCAGATCAACATTCAGTGGGCAACACGATATACTTCGGCGGGTAGCAACGTTGACCGTGCTACAGATCTTGATCGCGATACTTCCGGAAACGTAGTAGTTACCGGTACCAGCTGGAACGGCACCAACTTCGATATTGTTACAGTGAAGTATGATCCAGCGGGAGCACAGCTTTGGGCGAGCACATTTAACGGTGTCGGAAACGGTTTCGACGATGCTCACGCATTGGATGTAGATGATGCAGGTAACGTATATGTTACGGGTTACACTGAAGGTGCCTCATCAAATTACAACCTGATCACAATTAAATACGATGCGGCAGGCGTTCAGCAATGGGCAATTGCATTCAATGGAACCGGTAATGGCTTCGATGAAGGATATGATATTACTTCTGATGCAGCCGGAAACGTGTATGTAGCAGGAAGCGCAGTTCGTACAACTACCAATGCTGATTACGTTACAATCATGTATAACGCTGCC
>CAYUTR010000190.1:0-9645 GCA_964447465.1 uncultured Chryseobacterium sp. | reverse complement strand
CCTTCCCATCACACAAGTGTGGAAAATTTGCCAATTCTAAGGGATTCTTCAATACATTTGGCGTTCATTTCGCAACTATGAAATCCTGATGTTTAAAGTCAGGATTCACGAATTCAATGCTAAAATATTATCAGATGAGTAAACACACAACCAAGATTTTCGCGTGCATCACGATTGGCGCAGCGTTCCTATTGTTCAACTGTGGTCCTACTGATGTGAAGGAAGATGCCGATGCCGGACTATCGGCCAAAGTGGATTCATTCCTGACCGACTATAATGGCAAGTACCAACAGCTCACTATTGCTACGAATGATGCGCAGTGGCAACTACTCACGCACATTGTTGAAGGGGACACAACTGCTTCGCACAATGCTCAAGTCGCTGCTCAAGCTATTGCTGACTTCACCGGCAGCAAAGAAAATATTGAAATGACCATGGAATTCATGGCTGAGAAGGACAAGCTTTCCGCAATCCAGGTCGAGCAGCTTGAACACATTCTTTATTTCGCCGGAGCAAATCCAATGACGGAAGAATCTACTGTGAAAGAGAAAATCAAGGCTGAAACAGAAGCAACAGAAAAACTCTACGGCTTCAAATTTATGCTGGATGGCAAAGAAGTAACGAAGAATGTGCTTGGCAATATTCTTGCAAATGAAACCATTGAAAAGAAACGTCTTGATGCCTGGGTGTGCGCGAAAAGCGTTGGCAGCGATCTGCACAAGCCATTGGAAAATCTTCGCATGTTGCGTAATCGCACAGTACAAGGATTGGACTACCCGGATTATTTTTCTTACCAGGTTGCTGACTATGGAATGAGTGCTGATGAAATGATGACTACTCTTCGTGGTATCAACGATGAAATTTATCCGCTCTATCGCGAACTTCACACATGGGCGCGTTACGAACTCGCGAAAAAATACAACGTTGCTGAAGTTCCGGAATATCTTCCTGCACACTGGTTACCCAATCAGTGGGGACAGGACTGGAGTGATATGGTAACAGTTGAAGGATTTGATCTTGATAAAATCATCGAGGAGAAAAAATACGACAGTCTCTGGATTGTGCAGCAGGCAGAACGTTACTATGTAAGCATGGGCTTCGATCCGCTTCCACAAATATTTTATGACAAGTCTTCGTTGTTCCCTGTTCCGGAAGGTGCGGATTACAAGAAAAATAATCACGCTTCTGCATGGCACATGGATCTTGGGAATGATGTCCGTTCACTCATGAGCGTTGAAGCAAATGCACATTGGTATGAAACCACTCACCACGAACTAGGTCACATTTACTATTACATGCAGTACAGTACCGATAGCGTTCCCTTCATTCTTCGTGAAGGGGCTAATCGCGCTTACCACGAAGCTCTTGGTACTATGTTCGGAATGGCTGCCATGCAAAAGCCGTTCCTCGAAGGGCTTGAACTGGTTGATCCGAAACTAGCGATCGACACAACACAGCAATTGCTGAAAGAAGCGTTGCGCTATATCGTTGCGCTCAACTGGCAGGCCGGAACAATGAGCGAGTTTGAGTATGAACTTTACACTAAAGATCTTCCGGCAGATCAGTTCAACAAACGCTGGTGGGAAATCGTAAAACGCGAACAAGGAATTGTTCCTCCAATGGATCGTGGTGAGGAATTCTGCGATGCAGCAACGAAGACACATATCATTGATGATCCAGCACAATATTATGACTATGCTTTGTCGTCTGTTTTAATGTTTCAGTTTCATGATCACATCGCGAAAAACATTCTGCATCAGGATCCGCGCTTCACGAATTACTATGGAAATAAAGAGATCGGTACTTTCATTGGCAGCATGATGGCATTAGGTGGATTGGGTGATTGGAAAGTAGTGTTGAAAGAGAAGACAGGATCTGACCTTACTGCAAAACCGATGCTGGATTATTTCGCGCCGTTGATGACTTACCTTAAGAAGGTGAATGAGGGCCGGAAGTATACGCTTCCTGAGAAGCGGGAGCATTAGGATACGGAAGATTCAAATTTTGATCAAGGGCCGCGCAGAAATGGGCGGTCTTTTTTGTTGGTCGACACCGCTTGCAAGCTATTGCCTATTCAGAAAATCAATGCCTTGTGATCTGGATTAGGACCCTTTGGGTGACAATTCGTCTGGCCACCTACAGTAGCTCCAACTTCGCAAACTTCAACAACAATTGCTTCTGCCCCGCCTGATCAAATACCACCGTCGCCTTCGTACCCGGAAACGCACCCTCCAGATTCGTCACCTGACCATCTCCAAATCTATCATGTCTCACCCTCTGACCAACCTGCAGATTCTTCAAATGCGAATTGTCAATCGGTGATGGTGCCGAATTAATCGAAGTCGCTCTCACCAGATTTTTCTTCTTAGGTAGAGAGGAGGTTACTTCTCCCGACTCCTTCCGGATATCAAACGCAGGTTCATTAAACTGATCGTATTGCTTACGTGCGCCGGCATTCGCATACTCTATGAACTTCGGATCAATTTCATCGATAAATCTGCTCGCTTCACATGAAGTGAGATTTCCCCAGCGATAACGTGTCGATGCAAATGAAAGTGTACATCGTTTTTCTGCTCGGGTTACGGCCACGTAAAACAGGCGACGTTCTTCTTCAAGATCTTCGCGCGAGTTGAGGGAGAGCGCAGAAGGAAATAAATTTTCTTCCAGACCAACCACGAACACATATGGAAATTCCAGGCCTTTCGCTGCGTGAATCGTCATCAACGAAACTTTGTTCAGATCTTCTTCCGATTCTTTCGAGTCGGCGTCGGTGAGCAAAGCAATATCCTGCATGAACTGGTCAAGCGTGCGTTGTGGTTTTTCAATCACGCCCGACTCCTCCAGCTGCTCCGCTTTGCTCTCGACTTCTATGCGCTGTAGTTCCGGATCATTTTCTACGAGGTCGATCGGTGGAGTAGTGTCACCATCGGAAAATTCTTTCAGACCGTTGAGCAATTCCTGCACGTTTTCGTACCGACTTACTCCTTCGGGCGTTTTGTCAGAATACAATTCCCGCAGTAATCCGGAATGACTTGAAATGTGATTACCGAGATCATACGCGTTTTGTATTTGCAACATCACGTTGAAACTCTGAACCATTGAAACGAATTCGCTGATCTTGTTAGTGGTGCCGGCGTTGATCGACAATCCGAATGCAGAAATATTTTCGCAGACCGTCCACAGACTAACATCGTTGTCGCGGGCTGCGATCAGGACTTTGTCAAGACTGGTGTCGCCAATTCCTCTGGCCGGATAATTGATCACTCGCTTGAACGCTTCTTCGTCGTGTGGATTAATTGCAAGACGATAATAAGCGAGAAGATCTTTTACTTCTTTGCGTTGATAGAACGATAAACCGCCGTAGATGCGATACGGAATATTCATTTTTCGCAATGCTTCTTCCATCGAACGACTCTGCGCGTTGGTGCGATAAAGAATCGCGAAATCGCGTGTGCGCGCTTGATTGTTCATACGCGTTTCGAAAATGCTGCGCGCTACGATCTGACCTTCTTCGTTATCGGTACTCGCTTTCATTAACTGAAGCAAATCACCGGTGTCGTTGGAAGTCCAGACATTTTTTTGAAGTTGATCGCGATTGTTTTTGATAATCGCATTCGCAGCATTCACGATGTTCTGTGAGCTCCGATAATTCTGTTCCAGCTTGAACGTTTGTAATCCCGGATAATCCCGTTCGAAACTCAGGATGTTCTGAATGTTTGCGCCACGAAATCCGTAGATCGATTGCGCATCGTCGCCAACTACACAGATGTTTTTTAATTTTTCAGCAAGTTTTTTTACAATTACATACTGTGAGAAATTTGTATCCTGATACTCATCAACCATTATATATTGGAACTTCGCATGATATTTTTTCAAAATATCATCGTAATCGCGTAACAAAACATTGGTGTTAAAGAGTAGGTCATCAAAATCCATCGCGCCGCTTTTGAAACAACGTTTTGCATACTGATCATATACGATTCCGATTTTCGGTTTACCGCTCATGCGATCTTCTTCCTGTGCAGTGGCATTTTGCAGATACATTTGCGCACCAATAAGGTTATTCTTCGCAGCTGAAATGCGACCGAGAACCATATTTACTTTGTAAATTTTCTCGTCAAGACCTTGTTCTTTTAGAATCGTACGAATCAGACTTTTTGAATCGTCAGTGTCGTAAATCGTGAAGTTCTTCGGATAACCTAAGTGTTCGGCTTCGTTACGAAGGATGCGTGCGAAGACCGAGTGAAACGTACCCATCCACAAATTCCTCGATTCACTGTTCGAGACGATTTTCCCGATACGGTTTTTCATCTCCCGCGCAGCCTTATTCGTAAAGGTAAGCGCGAGAATATTGAACGGATCAACTCCCTTGTTCACGAGATGCGCAATGCGATAGGTGAGTACCCGTGTTTTTCCGGAACCTGCTCCAGCAACAATCATCACCGGACCATCCGTAGCTTCTACAGCAGCACGTTGGGCTTCATTAAGTTCATCTAAATAATTGTTATGCACCCGCGTGAAATGAAGTAGATTGAAAGTAAGCTGTAGTGTTCTGTGCAAATTTAAGGGATGTACGCTGAATAAATCGCTAAATTTAACTACCAAAAAATATTTTATTGTTTATGCGTCTATCACTACATGCACTTGATAACAAAAGTGAATTTGTCGACTTCGGGGGGCAAATATTAAAGGAAGTAAAAGGAGTGGCACGAGTCAATCTTTTGTTAGGAGCAAATAACTCAAGGAAGAGCAGATTCATGCGTGCTGTGATGCAGCAATCTTCTATTTATTTCCGGAAGTCGGATTTGGAGTATCTGGATGTTGGCGATATTGAAAACAGAATTCAACTAATCAATAATCACTGCAAGAATTTACCCGGTCTGGGAAGTGGTTTCACAGTAAGGCTGTCCTCCTCCAAATTAGCTGGAAGTTGGAATAATCATGACAAAGAGATCCTGATTCGTTTCGAAAAAATTGTCAAAAACCCCAATTTTCTAGAGGAAGTAGGCAATTTTCGACCTCAAAATTTAAATGGGGTGCTGGAAAACATTAAGGAATTTTATAAAGCGCCGAATTTAATAAAGACGGACAAAGTAGAGTTTTTAAAGAAGGTTGCAAATGCTTTGATCGTATTTGGGCGTCAAAATTTGCTTGAAGAAGAACTGAGGCGTCATGTTCAACTTCACGGCCCACGACTAGTTTCAAATCCACATGTTGAGAAAACATGGGATGAATTGTTGAGTGCTTGTGAAGCATTGGGTGTAATAATTGAAGGCACACTTGAAAATTTCTGTGGGTTTGGCGGCCGAAGAACATATATTCCAGTTCTGAGGGGCGCAAATTCATTGTTGGGAGCGGTACGTAATGACGATATATATGAGAAATCGGTAAGGGCCAACTATGGATTGAATCCAGGAGATTACTTGCAAGTGTATTCTGGAATGAAATTGTATGAAACAATTCTTCGATTAACTCGGTCTAAAGGTGATGAACGAAGACAGCTTTCCGAATTCTGCCGATTCTTGTCACACGCCTTCTTTGCCAGTGAAAGCGTAGAAATTATTCCATTCCGGGACGAAACTAGTGGTGCAGAGCATATTAGTGTAGCAATTGGGAATGACCGCGAGTGCAATTTACATGATCTCGGTGATGGTATACAGGCCTTAATATTATTACTCTTTCCGGTTTTTACTGCCCAACCAAATTCATACTTATTCATCGAGGAACCTGAGACAAATCTTCATCCAGGATACCAACGGGTATTTCTTGAAACACTTTTACACAACGAGTTCGTTCAATCTAAGCAAATTACGTTTTTCATTACGACACATTCAAATCACTTAGTGAATATTACTCCAAGCAAGGGCGAGATTTCTTATTTTTTGTTTAAGTGGATTGATAAGGAGTGTAGCATGATTACAAATACAAGTGGAGCTAATGCCGAACTCTTAAGTTCTCTGGGGGTGTCCAATTCTTCCGTGCTAATGGCGAAATGTTCAATATGGGTGGAGGGGCTTACGGATCGCGCCTATATCGCAAGTTACTTGAAAGCATATTTTGAACTTAACTCAACGGAGAAGTTATTGCTTGAAGACCTCGATTATTCCTTTGTTGAGTATGGAGGAAGTAGCATCATGCATTATGAATTTCAGGAGGAAACAGAGGACATGAATTCGGAAGATGCTTTAATTAACGCACTTTCAATAAGCAACCGAATTATTTTGCTTTCCGATTTAGATGGTACTAGCAAGGAAAGGAAGCACAAAAAATTCACCTCTAAGCAACATGTAAATTTCTTGTATTTAACGACGCAAGGTTATGAAATTGAGAACATGTTGAGTGAACACTTGTTGGAGGATGGAATAAAGGCGATTACAAAATCGGACAACATCGAGTTGAAAAATATTTTTGAATCGTATACTGAGTACTCTTCCATTTTGGATTCACGCCCGCTTGGTGAATATCTTAAGTCCGGAAACAAGAAAAAGTTCTCTAAGTACTTTGAGACGAACGGAACTTTGAAGACATACTATAAGAAAAAAATGGCCAAAGAGATTACAAAGTCCATGAAGTGGGAGTATATGAGTGATTCAGCGCGAACCCTGGTTACAACTATTATTGATTTCGTGAGAAAAAGCAATTAGAATAAGGTCTATGAAAAAGCCAACATCAAGCTTGACACTCTTAGCACTTATCATACTGATCAGCGGATTTGTTCCAAATAGTATATTAAAGAAGGCAAAACCCAAAGTTCCCCCCGTTTACTCCGACGAAAAATACTGGATCGCACTCCCGTGGCGACATGATATTGCTGATACAATTCCGCCGGGATGTCCTACCGCCGAAAATCAGGTGAATGCACAGGTTGACGTTTTCTATGTGAATCCTACTGTGTACTTCAGCGGAAAAGATTGGAACGCCGATCTGGAAGACAAGAAAGTAAATAAGAACTCCGACGACTGTGTGATGCATCAGGCAACACCATTCAATTCATGCGCAAAAGTCTTTGCGCCGCGATATCGTCAGGCAATACTCCGAAGCTTTACGAAGGGCGGAAAAGAAGGAGAGGACGCGCTTGACACTGCCTACGCAGATGTGAAAAAAGCCTTCGAATATTATCTCGCGAACTGGAACAAAGGCCGACCAATCATTCTCGTGGGACACAGTCAGGGTGCTTACCATGTTGCGCGATTGATGGACGATTTCTTCACTGGAAAACCGCTGCTCAAACAGTTAGTTGCGGCATATCCGATCGGATTCGACACGCAGAAGAATCGCTACAAAGATATCCCCGTTGGCGACAGTGCTTCTCAAACCGGATGTTTCGTAACCTGGAATACCGTTGCGTGGGGACAGGATACCACTGGGAATTATACACGTTTACGTGGCAGTGCCTGTGTGAATCCACTCACATGGAAACAGGACGCAACTATCGCGGAGAATAAATTACACTCAGGCGCTGTTCCGTTCGACTGGAAGAAAACTGAAAAACACCTTCTTCGCACACAAGTGCACGGCTCACTGTTGTGGATTACTTTCACCGATCCTTCTCTCAAAAAAGGATTTTATCACTTCGGCACAAACTATCACGTGAGCGATGTAAATCTATTCTACATGAACATTCGGGAGAATGCGGAGTTGCGCACCCAAATCTATTTGGACCGTAATTAATTTCTTGGCGTTTTGGCGGTAGAAATTCTAACTCTGTAGTATCCTTAGATACTCAACCCAAGGCCCCGCCTCTTCCTTGTATTGTTTAGCAATCACCCTCGCCATTTGTGCAAGATGCCCCATATCATGTGCAACCCACGTCGATAACAATTGACGAAGCGTTACTTCTCCAAACTTCGGATGAATCCCCTTTAAATCCAGTTGCTCTTCAGTCAGATTTTTCGAAACAAGTGTTGCAATATTTTTCTTCCGTATTACCGAAAATTCTTCCACAAGCTCATTCAATGTTTTGCCCTTACTCTCTTCGAACATCGCAAATCGCTCAAACGTTGGAAAGTTTCTGTTCGCTCCCTGCACCAGCGTAATTTCCATGCGATTCACCCAATCTGTCGTCTCACCATGAATAAGATGTCCCATGATATCATAAACCGACCACGTATCAGGTCCTTCATTCGCTTCGGACCATTGCAGGGGCAAATCTTTTACAAGTGCTTCTAGAATTTTTGGTGTTCGCGATAATATTTCAATCGCATCAGAAACTGTGTATTGCATGTCACTTCAGTTTGGTCACCTTGTCAGACCGAGCGGAGTCGAGGTGACAAGATCAGTTAAATTCCCGACGGTCCGGATCCACCAACACTCCCGCATCTTCAAACTTCGCTTCTACAACTTCTTCTCCTTTTGCATTCACATATCCGAATTTTCCTTTCAATCGGAAAACAGCAAATCCATGCACGAATGGTCGCAGTATCGTATACTTCGCTTCAACAACAACCTTTCCGGTCGAATCAATCGCACCATACACACCGTTCTTCGTCATTATGGTGTAACCTCCGAAGAAGTAACCGATGCTGTCGTATTCCATCGGAATGAAATATTTTCCTGTCGAATCAATCATTCCGGTTTTGAATTCATCCGTCACCGTACTAAAACCATCTACAAAGAAAATTCCGAGTGAAGATGACGCCGGATAGATCTGTTTTCCCGTGATGTCAAAACATCCATTCAGTTGATCACGCTCCACCATGAAGAAGTTTTTCTGCAGATGAAACACATCGTCGTATTCCCGTGCAATAATCACTTGCCCGGTTTTGTCGACCACTCCGGTATTTCCATCGCGATCTTCCGCTTTGTAGAATCCATCCTGAAGATTAAATAGGAATGAATACTGTGGCTCAATCAGAAATTTTCCGGTCGAATCGATCAAACCATAAAAACCGTTTTTACTCACAATCGCAACATCGTCAACAAAATCATCGGCAGCATCAAACACTGGTGGAATAACACGTTTGCCTGTTGCATCCATGTATCCGTACATTCCATCGAGCGACCGGCAACGCGCACGATTGTTGAAGAAACGATACATGCCTGTTCCGGGGCCCAGATTCGACGCAATTACTTTTCCTGATTTATTGATGATGCTTGAATTGCTGTTGTCACTTACTATCGCTTTTCCTTCTGAGAAGGCAACTGCGTATTCCCAGTTCGCAGGTATCACCACTTTACCACTGCTGTCCGCGAATCCATATTTCCCATGAAGTCGCACGCGAAACATTCCGTCGCCAAACACCGGCATTTCTTCGAACATCGGCTCTGTGAGAATTTTTCCGGCAGTGTCTACAATTCCGTACAACCCAATTAGCACGGGAACATCGCCTATCGTAGAATCATTCTCAAATTGCTCTGCGCGTATGAAAGGATAGTAGAATCCATTCAACGGATCCTCAAACATGTCGTCGTACTTGCAGGGTGTTACAAATTCTCCGCGCTGATTGATCAATCCAACTTGGGTATTTCCACCATCAATAATGCTCAGCAACATGGCCATTTCATCACTCGTGTCGCTTTGTACAACGGTTGCAAGCGGACCCATCATTTCTTTCAGATCCTGAAGCTGTGGTGGACAAACCAACACACCGAACGAATTCACAATTCCTAAGGCGCGGATCTTCTGAACCACGAACAGATCTTCGG
>CAYUTR010000189.1:0-9682 GCA_964447465.1 uncultured Chryseobacterium sp. | reverse complement strand
AATCAGGTGTTGATCATCAATAACAGTGATATTGCTTGCACAGGTTTTGATCTTCCTGGCTGTATCGTTCACCAGCCAAACCTGCAGGTCGGCGCAGTCTGCTGTGAAGTGCGTATTGTAAGCGGAAACCGAAATTTTGAACGGGCCTTCGGATGTAGAAGCGTGATCAGAAACTGTAGTGATGATCCCCGGGCCAAGCGGAAGCAAAATCCCGGCGCACAGCGAGAAAATCAACAGCGCCGCACCCACGAATTTCCACCAATTCTGCTTCATAAAATGACTGCGATTTTTGACGGTGCAAAGGTAATGAGAAAAAGGGATGAGGAAAGGGGGACGCGGCGATCTATAGTCATTCAGACACGTGTTTTACACTCATTCCGAATTCCTCATTCCCCGTTCCTTATTCCTAATACCTATCTTTATTCAGTGACGCTCGGAACAAGTACCAAAATTTCCCGGAATACAATATTCAGACTGATTTTAATCAGTTTTCTGGTTGAGGTGCTCATTTTCAGTTACAACATTTACGAGGAGCGGAAGTATGAACCACAGATTTTCGGTGAAACAAACATTGCTTACCTAAGCGGCGACGCACACTCGTATTACGAACCCATTGAGTCTTACCTGCAACATGGTGTTTACGAATCAAATTCAATTAATGCCGGATTTTCGAAGTACGGTCGCACTCCGTATTATGGAATGTTCTTTGGCTTTTTCCGGTTGTTTCTTGATCAGAATATGGCGCTTGATGCGGTTATTCTTTTGCAACTGCTCATTCGTGTTTTGGCAAGTGTTGCATTTTACCGCCTCGCACTCATGCTCACGGAAAACCGGAAGACGGCAACCATCGCATTTGGAATTTTCATTTGCATGGCGCAGGTGCATGTTTATCGTCTGATGACTGAAAGTCTGTCCTTATCGTTCTTTATTCTTTCAGTTACATGGATAATGCGATGGAAGGAGACGGGTCAAATGAAATTCTTCTGGCTTTCCGGATTGTTTGCAGGATACTTGATCTGCATGCGACCTTTTCTTTTACCTGCGATGGGCGTATTGGTGCTATTCAATGTTTACGGGAGAGAATTCCGCAAGGATATACTGCGCAAAGCAAAATTGGTAGTCATCTTTTTCATTCCGCTCATTTTATTGATTACACCATGGGTGGTGAGAAATTATTCGATCAGCGGCAAAATTATTGTATTTCAGGAAAGTGTAAATGCCGGTTATCGATACACTCCTGCGGACTTAAGTCTTAGGTATCTATTGACTGCAACGGGCGAGAACTTTATGTCGTGGGATTATGATGCGGCGGGATGCTGGTACGATCCTTTACTCTCGAACTTCTACAAAGCAGATTATCCGGAATCAATGGTCTGTGAAAGCATAACGAAAGAAGAGCTGATTACATCCAAGGAATACTATACCAAGGGTATGCTGGAGGAGGATACTGTCGCTATGCTTAAAGCCGACAGCATGTTTACCGAAATGCGTGCTGACTTTATCAGTCAGGAACCATTTGAGTATTACGTGATTTCACCACTGCGAATTATCAAGCGCGCATATTTTCACAATGGCGTTGAACTTCTAAAAAGAGAAGTGTGGTATGAACTAGTATACAAAACGGTACAGGCAATACTCTTCATTTCGGTCTGCATCGGGTTTGTAATCTGTATACTTATTCCGCGATTCCGGCTCGGTGGCTACCTGTGGGTGGTTCCGGTGATGCTTACAATTGTACTTTGCATTGTCTTCCGGTTTTCAGAGCGGAGATACTTTCAATACAGCTATCCGATTTTCATATTGTATGCGAGCCAATTGTTCTATTACCTTTTCTCGAAGATCAGGCGGATAAAACAATAATTACTTCCCGGCACGCTTCATCTTCTTCCCACACTTCAACCTGGTCCATGAACGGTTCAAACGACGTTTTCAATGTTTCGCGTGTGAACTTTATTTTAGCCTGCCCGGCTTTTGCCTTCGAGAGAAATGTACCCAATGCAGATTTTATACCTGATGAAGAATTACTGAGGTTGTGTACACTTTCAGCAAGAATCACTTTCTTTCCGGCGGATGCCAGCAGCTTTAGTACGATTGACGCTTCCTGAGGAATGAAGTAGGAAAGACTGGCGTGCATCAGAATGTAGTCCGCTTTCGGAATCGCATCGTTGAACACATTCAGGAGTGAAGCATTCAACCCTTTTTGTTTTGCGCTGTTCACGAATGCCGGGTTAATATCGCCGCAGGAATAGCGTACGTTTTTCTTAGCGAGATAATTGTGATAGAAATACGCGTCGCCCATACATACTTCAAACACTTCAGCGCCTTCAGGAATATGTTTGTCGAGCATTTCGTACCGTTTCATGAACTGATCACCGTACGACATTTTCATGGCTGCACGGTACAAAATCGGATGCCAGTAAATTGGGCTCTGCATTACTTCCTGTTTCGGTATCTGAATATAGCCGCAATGTATTTCCGGGTATCTGATCCGATTCGGACAGTTGATTTTTTGCGGTTGTTGCGGATGAATTCCACTGGCAATTCGAATACGCTCAGATTGCATTTCTGCACATTCATCATGAACTCCGTGTCCCAGAACCAATGATTGTCCAGCACTTCATTGAAGAACGGATCGACTTTTTCCTTTACGAAAAATTTAAATCCGGCTTCCGTATCTGCGTATTTGTGTTTCAGGCTCATGCGGCTAAAACGCTTGTACGTACGGCTGGTGAGGTTCCGCACCATTGAATTAAGGTTAAGTTGAGAGAAGTAAGCGCGATTAGCAATCACCACATCGTATATTTTCAGGTGTAGCACTGCATCTGCAATGTACTTCGCACTGATTTCAAGATCAATGTCGAGGTAACCCACAATTGTACCGCGAGCCGCTGCATAACCCGATTTAAGCGCGCCACCTCTTCCTGAATTCTTTTCATGATAGATAAATTGTGCGTTGTCAATGGAAACCTCCAGTTGTTTGAGAATACTACGCGTGTTGTCAGGACTTCGGTCTTCCACGAAAATGAATTCGTAGGTGAAGTCAAAACTGCGTGCGACACGAACCAACTCCTCGATACTGATTCTGAGGTGTTCTTCTTCTTTGTAACAAGGCAGGATAATGGATACGAAAGGGGAAATTGCCATCAGCTCCTTACAATAATAAGGAAAAGAGAGCAGACTTCTTACAGGAGTGGGCAGTTAAACGTAAGTTCAAACCTCGCAGTTGTAAACTAATCTCTCCACAGAAATGGAAACAGAATCCATGCCAGAGCGAAGACAAGAACATTCATGAGCGCGAGAACACCGAAATACGTCCAGGTTACAGGCGCGTAGGTTCCATCAGCGGCAATTTTCGAAAGACGTATTGCAAGCATGAGCATTGGAATAATCACGGGAAATCCCAGAATGGACATCAGCGTGAAATTATTTCCTGCGCGTGATGCGATTGCAGAAATCATTGTGAAGGAAATAGCTAAACCGGTACAACCGAGAAACAACACTGCGAAGAATAATGGAACGTTTGCAACCAGATTACCGATGAGCAAAGCGTAAAAAAAATAACCCGCTGTTCCGAGACAAAGCATCAGCACGATGTTGTAAATCGTTTTAGACAACAACACGGCACGCGGATCGGCCATGAAGTATAGGTAGAGCAGTCGGCCACGTGTTTCCTGCTGGAAACTGCGTGCTACTCCGATTACGGTGCTGAACAGTAGAATCGTCCAGAAAAGTGCATTCCAGACCGGTATGTCGCTGACAACTTTAAACGAGAAACGTCCGATGAAAATGGTGGAAACAACGTAGAGTAAAACTCCAAACAACGCGTACTTCTGACGTTGTTCCTGAAGGAATTCACGTTTGATTAAGGCTGTTGTTTGGGACCAGAGGGACACGGGACAAAGATAGCGATCCATATTACCACATAGGTTAAACTCGCTTGTTGTTTTCTAAGGCGATTTGGTGAAAAACCAAATCGGAACATAGAATAGATAGAAACGGTCATGAATACAAAGTAATCTCTATGTATTCTATGTTCTGTTCGTCTTTTCGGCGAACACCTTAGCAAATCACGGGCTTCAATATTTCCTATGTGGTAAAAAACTAAACACGTATCCCAATCAAACAGATATCATCAATCTGCTCCAGATTGCTCTTCCAGTTGTTCAGAATCGCACCAATCTCTTTCTTTTGTTCCGGCATTGTTTGATTTGAATGTGTTAACAGGACTTTCTGAAGCTGTTTCCACTTAAACTTTTTTCCTAACGGACCACCAAACTGATCTGCGTAACCGTCGGTCATGGTGTAAATCATGTCGCCTTTTTTCAAATCGAAATCGCGATTGGTGAACGATTGATCGTCGAACTCGTGCTTGCCAACCGGGAAACGATCGGCTTTGATTTCATTCAGCACGCCATCGCGTACAATCCATACCGGATTATTCGCCGCTGCAATTTTCATCTTCAACGAAGCAAAATCAAAAGAGATAAAGCTGCAATCCATTCCGTCCCAGCCACCGTCTTTTGTTCCATCTTTGCTCAGGCGATCGATGATATTCTTTCTGGTGTGATTCAGAATCTTCGCCGGATCAATTTCGTGTTCTACAGCTTTCTCGAGACTGGTGATGTTCAGCAAGCTCATGATAGCTCCAGGAACACCATGCCCGGTACTGTCTGCTGTTGCTAAAGCGAAGTTGCCATCGTTGAGCTTAGCTGCCCAATAGAAATCTCCGCTTACCACATCCTTCGGGAGATACAGCACAAAATATTCTTTCAGATTCGCATCGAGCAGATCTTTCGTTGCAAGGAAGCTGCGTTGAATCCGTTCAGCGTAGTTGATACTATCCGTAATGGCTTTGTGCTTTTCTTCGATGAGATTCTTTTGGTGCTTGATTTCCGAAGTGGCTTCGTTGACTTTATGTTTCAACTCTTTCTGTCGCGCCTGTAATGCGCGCTCGCGATAACGCATGTACGAGTATATCAATGCGAGAATCACAATTCCACCAATGGTACGTGCCCACCATGTGTGCCACCACGGAGGATGTATCACAAATGAATAAGTAACCTGGTTGCTCCAGTTTCCTGAGCTGCTTTTAGCACGAACGCGAAATGTGTAATCGCCATACGGAATGTTACGGTAGTCGGCTTTGTTTTCTGCAGTTGGTTGACTCCAATCGGGATCCAATCCTTCGAGTTGATATTCATATTTTACAGAATGTGGAGCCGACCATTCAGTTGCGCTGAAATAGAACGTGAGGTGATTGAGCGAGTAGGGAAGCTCTAACCCGGATGGATGATTTGTGAAGGGATGAATGCTGTCAAACACAATTCGCTTCAGCTCTTGATTTTTCACTGAAGAGTCTGCCGCTTTTAATTCACGGTAATCAATATACTCTTCGCGAACGAAAACATTATTGAGCTGAACTTTCGGTGCGTAGTCATTCAGCACAAAAGTGTTCATGTCGAGTGTAGTCAACGCTTTCCCGGTTCCCCACCACATTTGGTTGTCTTTATCCAGGAAAGCCGACTGGAGGTAGAAATCTTCTGCTTTTAATCCGTCTTCGCGGTGAAACTCTGTGATGGACACAACTGAATCTCCGTTAGTCACCACACAATTCAAACCTCTCTCAGTTCCCATCCAGATTCTACCTTCGCGATCTTTCACCATGGACCAAATCGAATTGTTGCTCAATCCTTGTGCTTCGGTGTAGTATGTGAAATTGGTTCCGTCGTATCGTGCAGCGCCATATCCTCCGGATCCGAACCAGATATTACCGCTATTGTCTTCTTCAACACACCACAGCGAACTGAAGCTTTGAATATCTTCTCCACGATTGTACTGTGTGATATTTTTTGATTTCGTATCGAAGCTGCACAATCCGGCATGTGTTCCCAGCCAGACGGTGCCTTTGCTGTCCTCCATCATAGCCCTGATGTAATTGCTGGTAAGGCCTTGCCCGACTCCGTAATTCGAAAACGATTTTCCATCGTAAACAGAAACACCACCTCCGTCAGTTGCAATCCAGATATTGCCTGCCCGATCCTGCATGATGTCAAGAACATTATTGCTGCACAATCCATCTTCTTCTGTGAAGTAAGTGAGCTCGTGATTTTTCATACGCGTGATTCCTCCACCGTATGTACCGAACCAATAACTTCCGTCATTCGCACACATTACAGAGCGAACAACATCACTGCACAGTCCTTCCTTCGTAGTGAACTGTTCATAGTGAAAACCGTCATATGCTATAACACCGCCGTGATTTGTGCCGTACCAAATACTGCCGGCCGTATCCTGCGCAATAGACCACACAAAGTGGTTCGCCAGGTTTTGTTTGTCTGTGTAATGATGAAACGATCGTGGATTGTATTTGCAAACACCACCTCCGTATGTCGCAAACCAGATATTGCCTGCCTTATCTCTTTCCATCGAGACGATGTGTCCATCGCTTAGGCCTTCCCCGCTTGTGAAACGGGTTATTGACTTTGTATCGAATTCCACAAAGCCAGAGCCATACGTTCCAATCCAAAGTGAGCCTTCATCTCCGGAATAAATAGCGCGGATGATATTGCTCTGTAATCCATCTTCCGTTGTGTACACAGATATTTCAGTTCCGGAAAATTGCACAAAGCCTCCTTGCGTCCCGATATTGAGACTTCCATTTTCACCTTCATGCAGCACGAGAATAGTACTATCCGGAAAGCCATGCTCAACAGAGTAAGTGGTGAATCCCGAACCATCGAACTTACACAGTCCAGCACCGTTAGTGCCGAACCACATAATCCCGGATTTATCCTGCAAAATATTCCACACCATGTTGCTCGGTAAACCTTGCTGCATGGTATAGTGAGTAAAATTGCTTCCGTCGAATTTGGAAACTCCACCACCATACGTACTCAACCACATGTTCCCGGCGGCGTCTTCCATCAACCACCAGACGGAGTTGTGTTTCAATCCCGATTTTTTATCGTAGTTGGTGAAGGTTACACCATCGTATTTCGAAAGTCCATTGATAGTTGCGAACCAAAGGTTACCGTTTTTATCCTGCATTATTTTGCGAACGTAATTGCTTACCAATCCCTGTTCTTCGGTGTAATGAAGAAATGACTTACCATCGTAGCGGGTAACGCCACCACCATCTGTTGCAAACCAGAAATTGCCGGCGTTGTCTTCGAAAATATCCCAGATGTACGAAGAATTCATTCCCTGGTCCACATCGAGATACTGAATATTGTAGGATGCTCCGTCTTTCATTCTCAATGGAAGAGAGTTTACGGGCTTGGGTTGTTTTGCATTCACTACAACTGGAGTTGCTGGAACTACTTCAGGCATTTTGAATGTGTCGGAACCTAATTCAATCTTCTTCGGTTGCTTAAGTGTTCTGATAACAGGATCGCCGGTTGGAACCACATTCATGTTCGCGTTACTGGCCTGGACAGGAATTAATTCAGAATGACGGAGCTTTGACTCTTCAATCGGAATTACAGTCGGATGTTGCGAGCTATCTGGAGAAACGATACGTGGGTGAACCGGAATGCTTTTGGGTACGTAACTCTCTGCAGGAGAAATTTCGGGAACGTGATTGCAGCCAATCGTAAAAACGATCAGAATTGCAAACAAAGAAGTCACTGAAATCCGGGAGAGTTGCACAAGGAGGAGATTATTCAAATATACGCTGTACCTTTAATCTATCAATTGAACAACCAATGAAAAAAGCAATTTACTCAGTATTAATTCCGGTTATGATTCTCCTGTTATTTTCGATGACTTCCGACAATCCTGCAAAGACGCTTCACGATTTCAAATCGAAGACTCTTGACGGAAAAGATTTCGACTTTGCTACGCTTAAAGGCAAGAAGGTTTTGATCGTAAACGTAGCATCTGAATGCGGATATACTCCGCAATACAAAGGGCTACAGGAACTGTTCGAGAAATACGATTCAACCGGCAAGTTCACTATCATTGGTTTTCCATGCAATCAATTTGGGGGACAAGAGCCGGGGACAGCAACAGATATTCAGACGTTCTGCACAAAGAATTATGGTGTGACTTTTCCTATGATGGAAAAAGTAGACGTGAAAGGCGACAAGCAGTCTTCAGTTTACGGCTGGCTTACGCACAAAGCACTCAACGGTGTTGAAGACTCAGAAGTAACTTGGAATTTCAATAAGTATCTCATTGACGAGAACGGAAAATATGTGAAACATCTCTCTTCGAAAGTGGAGCCGATGGATAAACAGATTACCGACTGGATCGAGGGTAAATAATGATCCAATGATCCGGTGATACTATCGGGTAGGTGTATCCTTAAGCAAATAAGCAGTTATAACGGATGATGGAACGATCATCCGTTTTTGTTTGGAGTCGCCCTAGTTGTAATGTGACTTTCCGGGATTGCGGACTTATACTGATGATATAATGTTCCACTAAATTCCACGTTATACTAGTGATGAAGTTCGCGCCGATTCTTATTCTGATATCCATCTTGAGTCTCGGCTGCAGAGAAAAAAGGATGACCACGTATGAATCGATCATCGGAGAATATCACGCATTCATTCCTGAACCGGCAACGTATGAGAACGGCGGATTCTGCGACACAATGTGTTCCATTGTTTTAACTCTGGATGCGGACCTGACTTACACGCTTTCTATTTCGCAAGCAAACAACCTGAAGCCCACTTTGTACACCGGCTATTGGGAAATGAAAAAATCGGAGATTCAACTTGCGCCTGCGGCAAGAAAGGGTGTTGCCAGCGGTCCTTCGTACAAAGGCGAATCAGAACAAGCTATTGTATCAAAGAACTCCTGGAGTCTTGCAATAGTCGGCTCGAACCTCGTTGGACAAGACATTGGATTTGAAGCCCCAGTGCGTTTTCAAAGGGAATTAATCATTTTCTAGGCTCTTCGAAGGAAAGAAGCAATAGCATGTATCTAATTTAATTTTGAGGATTATACGGATGATGAAAAGTTCATCCGTATTTATTTTCTTGTTGTTTGTCCTTGGAGCTTCGTGTAGTGACAAGAAAAATTGGACCGTCACCAACCTTTCCGGGAAATATACTTTAATGCCAAAACAAGTTTCACGGATTGATCGTTGGTTTTCACGCCCCAATGTCTCAGGATGGGATTATGACCGTGATGCAGGAATGGAATTATTTCTCAATTCTGATTCCACGTACAGACTGCAAAGTCCGAACTCCTGTTTTGAATATGTCCCTGTCGGATACGATGGAACATGGCGTATTCAAAATGATTCTGTTTTTCTTGAATCTTGGTTTCAGATGGGTCGAGTGGACGGTCCGCCCAATCCTAAAGTTTGGTACGAGGATACACTACTCATAAATCAGGACGGACATTTGATCGTATGGACTTTGCCCTATACGACTAAAGGCAAAGTATTGGTGCGCCGATAATCCCTAATTTAGCGGCATGAAAGTCGACATTCTCGCAATAGGAGTTCACCCTGACGATGTAGAGTTAAGTTGTTCCGGCACGTTGCTGAAGCATATTGCTGCGGGAAAAACTGCGGGCATACTGGATCTTACTCGTGGAGAATTAGGAACACGAGGCACTCCGGAAATCCGTAAAGAGGAAGCGATGAAGTCCGCAGAAATTCTTGGCGTGATGTTCCGCGATATCATGGATCTCCGCGATGGATTTTTCGATGGAGGAGAAGCCGAGATGA
>CAYUTR010000188.1:0-9705 GCA_964447465.1 uncultured Chryseobacterium sp. | reverse complement strand
TCGCAGATGAGGAACAGCGTGCGCGTCGGTTCGTGGAACTTAACGTGATCGAACAGGTACACGATCTTGGTAAGACTTCCATCGTACAGAACGCGTGGCGTAACGACCAGCCATTACACATTCACGGTTGGGTATATGACCTGAACGATGGATTGCTGCGTGACCTCGATGTAAATTTTAGGTGTGCGAAAGATCTGCACAGCGTTTATCATCTTGAAAAATAGAAAAGAACATCCTTCTCAATGAGTGATTCAACAACTGATACCGTGGAAAAAGTGCATAGTACAACAAAACAAGTGGATAGAACGCACCACTTCGATGAAAAGCACGTGCTGCACGAGCTGAAGCACTACTTGCCATCGCAAACGCCGATCAAAGACTTCATTCACCATAACACGTTGCACGCGTTCCAACAGGAGAAATTCTACGATGCAATTTTCCGTGCTTCGAAAATGTTCGGATACAACGTTACGTTGCACATCAACGAATTCCGGCAATTGCTTGCACAAGGCAGAATCCGCCCGGATATTCTTGAACAGGTAATTACAAACGCAAAAGGAAAAGCTGCACTGAATACGTGGAAAGATAAACTACTGAAACAGGAATACAACACGTTTGTAGAACCGCGGATCGGTAGCTTGCGGTCAGGCTGGAATTCCAGCAGAGGTATTGACCTTGATTCTAAAATTCATCCGTTGTTGTTCCGCATCCTGTCGGCTTATCTCGACCAGGGAATAGCTTCATGGAAATTCGAAGGAACACAAAATGGATTCCTCGAAGCGCTGGTGCGGCTTGAGCAGCACAGCATGACGAGTTTCTTTAAAACGAAACGCGCCCGGAAAATGCTGCTTGCCCGTAATCATGACATGGCAGGATTACTGAAAATAGTAGTTGGTGATGAAAAGTATTTTGAACAGTACATTTTCGATCAGCAGTTTGCGCATCACGGGTGGTCGGGACTTGTTTCTGCAGTGGAATCTGAGCCGCACACATTGCTCGCGGGAAATAAAATATCCCTGCGTGATATTATCATCTTCGAGTTGTTAATGGAAATTGACGTGCTCGATGATCAGTTTGGAGAATGGGAGCCATTGAGCAAGACAATCGCTGAAGCACCTCCTGCCCTGTTCGCTCCCGTGCCGCAAACCGAATTGAGCGAGGTTCTGCGCATGTGGCAGGAAGCATTTGAGTGGAGCTATTACGATGAAGTACTCAAAGGCATTCAGCTCGCGGCTCAAAAGAAAACCGCTACCGCGACAAAGAAAACGTTCTCGGCCGTATTCTGTATTGATGAACGCGAATGTTCGCTTCGCCGCCATATTGAAAGCACCGATCCTTCCTGCGAAACGTTAGGTTATCCAGGTTTCTTCAGCGCCGAATTTTATTTTCAGCCTGAAGGTGGAAAGTTCTACGAGAAACTTTGCCCGGCGCCGGTAACACCGAAATATCTGATCAAGGAAAAACCGGTGAGCCACAAGCGTGATCATGATTTCATGTACACGCCTGTTTCGCATTCACTCATTGCAGGAACATTTTTCACACTCTCACTTGGTGCAGTTGCTGGAATGAAAATATTTCTGAACCTGTTCCGCCCGAAAATGTCTCCGGCTATTTCAAATGCGTTTTCGCACATGAATACCGAGGCAGAGCTCACTGTAGAGCATGCGGGCGAAAACGAAAACGGTTTGCAGATTGGTTTTACAGTTGAGGAAATGGCCAATCGCGTTGAAACAATGTTGCGCGGTACGGGAATGCTGAAAGATTTTGCGCCGATCATCTACGTTCTTGCGCACGGTTCCAGCAGTGCGAACAATCCGCACCACAGCGCACACGATTGCGGCGCTTGCAGCGGACGTCCGGGCTCTGTTAACTCACGTGTGTTTGCCACAATGGCAAATCATCCGAAAGTGCGTGGGACATTGGAGCAACGTGGCATCACACTTCCGTCATCAACTGTTTTCGTTGGCGGCATGCACGATACCGCAGCCGACCAGATTCAGTATTACGATCTCAAGAAACTTAGCGCTGAACACGCACAGCTTCACACAAAGAATGCGGCATCATTTGAAAATGCACTTGATCTGAATACCAAAGAACGTACACGCAGGTTTGCTTCCATCAATACGAAAGGTTCCCTGAAAAGTACGCGCCAGGCTATTTTCGACCGTTCCGCTTCATTGTTCGAACCACGACCTGAATTGGGTCACGGAACCAACTCACTTTGTATCGTCGGAAGAAGAGACATGACGAAAGGCTTGTTCCTTGATCGTCGTGCTTTCCTGAACTCCTACGATTACTCTACCGATCCGGAAGGGAAAATTCTGATTGGCGTGATGCGTCCGCTCGGAATTGTGTGCGGAGGAATCAACCTGGAATATTATTTCTCGCGCATAGACAATTACCGTCTCGGTGCCGGAACAAAGCTCCCGCACAATGTTACAAGTCTCGTTGGTGTAACGAATAGCAGCGATGGTGATCTCCGTCCGGGCTTACCGGTACAAATGGTGGAAGTTCATGATCCGGTGCGCTTGCTTGTGATCGTTGAACATTATCCGGAAGTAGTGCTGAAAACCATTCAGTCGGAACCTGGACTTTACGAATGGTTCGAAAAAGAGTGGGTACACATTACGGCGCTTGATCCACGCACAGGAGAATTTCACTATTTCAGCAATGGAGAATTTCATCCGTACAAACCGCTGACGAAAGACATTCCTTCACTGGGAGATCCTGTGAAATTCTTTGAGCGCGCGAAGGAAATGGAGTCGGCCCACATCACCGACGCTACAAAAGAAAATTTACCGGTTTATTTATTGCAATAAGAATCATGAGCACATATCTTTTTCTCTTCACACTTGTTCCGCTCGCTGCTTTCCTGCTTTCGCTGGTATTGCCGAAGCGTGCCGAAAAACTCATCGCGGGAATTGCAATGGGTACAACCGGTTTGCACGCACTTGCCGCAATTGGTTTCACCGTGTTCTGGATTTACCAGGGACACGAAACCCTCGACATCAAACAGCTGAGCGTCTACAAATCGCATGGCTTTGAATTCTTCTTCGATTTTTACTTCGATAAGATCACCGCAACCTTTGCAATCGTTGGATCGCTGCTCGCATTTCTCGTGTGCACGTTCAGTAAATTCTATATGCATCGCGAGGCGGGATTCAAACGCTACTTCAGCACAATCCTGTTATTCTTCACAGGGTACAACCTGATTGTGTTCGCAGGAAATTTCGAAACCATGTTTACCGGTTGGGAAATCATCGGCCTCTGTTCGTTCATGCTGATTTCATTCTACCGCGATCGTTACCTGCCCGTGCGAAATGCATTGAAAGTACTTTCGCTGTTCCGTTTGAGCGACATCTGCCTCATTGTAGCAATGTGGCTTTGTCACCATTTGTTTCATGCGAATATTACGTTTCACCAGTTGCATACTATTTCAGCTGCGCATTCCGGTGAAATGATGTTTATCGCGATTGCGATTTTCATTGTACTCGCTGCAATTGTAAAATCAGCACAATTCCCGTTCACGTATTGGTTGCCACGAGCAATGGAAGGTCCAACCACTTCGAGCGCGATCTTCTACGGCTCACTTTCAGTGCACATAGGTGCGTTTGTGTTGTTGCGCACGTATCCACTTTGGGAAAACATCGTGTGGATGAAATTCGTGATCGCAGCAATCGGAATTGTAACGGCAATTGTTGCAACGGGAATTGCGAAAGTACAACCCACCGTAAAGACACAGATCGCCTATGCATCCGCTGCACAAATCGGACTCATCTTCGCTGAAATCGCTTTCGGACTCGAGTGGCTTGCACTGTTCCACTTCGGAGCAAATGCTTTCCTGCGCACGTACCAGCTGCTGGTTTCTCCGTCGGTGATGAATTACATGATACACGATCAGTTCTTCACGCAGGAGAAAGTAACGCTTCCGCCAGTGAACAAACTGCGCAATACATTTTACATGCTTGGCATTAAAGAATGGAATACCGATGCGGCTTTCAGAAAGCTCATGTGGTCTCCGTTCAAATGGATCGGTTCCTTGTTTCGTTCCGAAAGCCCGTGGCCGTTTGTCATCACAAGTGTGGTGGCGATCGGCGCGGGTATTTTGCCGCAGTTTGTAGAAGGAATTTATCCAGCAGTAGTTGGGAAATTTCTACCGGAAGTTTTCTCAGGTCTTGCGGTAATTTACGTGCTCGTCGGATTTGCCTCACGCGGAGATGCATTGCGCGCATGGAAAATTTCGTCTACCGGTTTCATCCTTCTGCTCATTGCATTCCTGCAGAACACAAATTCGGTAACAGCAGATTTCTACATCTATGCTGCGGGAATTCTACCGGCTATGCTCGTTGGTGCAATTTGTCTCAAGTACATCAAGTCAATTGACGGCAACATCGATCTGAACAGGTATCACGGATACTCACACGAGAAGCCGGTGACCACTTTATTGTTTCTTCTGTCAGGATTGGCGCTTATCGGTTTCCCGATTACGTCTGCATTTGTAGGACTTGATGTGTTACTTGCCGGCGTAGCGCACGATCGTGTAATCGTTCTTGTGTTTGCTGCAATCGTAATTGCATTCGCAGAACTCACCGCAATCAGAATTTACGCGCGTGTGTTTTTGGGTCAGCATAAGAAGCAGGATCATCCGGTTGCGTTTAAGGCTTCGTAACAGACAGCCGTGGGCTTTAGCCCGCGGATGACGGGTGCATAACCTCCCCGCCCCATTTTTTTCCGACGCCGTTGGCGTCGGAAAAAAATAGGGCGGGGTAAACGCGGCTACCAACCGCGGGCTAAAGCCCACGGTTGTCTGTTACCTGTGGCTAACAATAAACATCTGCCGGCGTATATCTCCTTCGTGTGACAAACTCAGCAGGTAGCTACCGTTCGCAAGCTGTGATGTTTGCATGCGCAACACATCTCCATTTAGCAATGATCTTGCAACAGTCCTCCCTGAAGCATCGATGATTTCCACAGTTGTGATATCCGTAACTACGAATGGATTCAAAGCTGTAACTATATCATCCGCAACTGTCGGATACAAGAGGAATCCGCCGTTTGAAAATTCTTCAATGCCTATTGGTCCTACCGTGATCCATTGTGATGAAGTGTCGGTGTGACATCCATTGTCCGTAACGTGTGTCACGAGATAAGTACCATTTCCCGGAAAAGTATAAGTGATGCTGTCGCTACCTGCAACAAATCCTGATCCCGTATTCCATTGGTGATTTGTTCCTGCAATCGTTGCGGTAAATGAGTAAGTCGTCCCACTCACAAGTGTCGACGTGAAATCCGGATTGTCATAATACACTTCAGTGTTCCACATCGGCATAGAATCAAGCACACACGTTGCCGCGTACAGTTGTAGAAATTGTGCGTCAGCAGCAGGAAGTCCACCGTAATAAGAAAGTCCAACCGGACTTCTCCGGAAAATACTCGCGTAGAAAACACAGGCATTGAGATACGAGCCGTGAACACTTGGATGACTTTGATCAGCCGTGTACAAATCAAAAGTTGGTGTTGTTGCAATCACATCTCTCCACGCTTCTCCGCATGGCGCCACCATTGCTCCGTTATCATAACCCATCTGCAGGTAGCGGTTACGCAACTGATCCTGCATTCCCTGAAAAGTACACACTGGTGGATGAGTGGCGCAATTGGAAGCGTCTCCGTTTTTTCTACCCCACGTCATGTAGAAAACAGTTTGCGTACACGAATCGTTGAGATGGATTATGCTGTCGAGCGCATCTGCGTACGGAAGAACCCAATTCGTTACAAACGCTGAATCAAGTGACGGTTCCTGACTCTGTGCCTGAAGTATCACATAATCCCATGGCTGCTGATTGATCTTGTACTGCGTGGTCAGACTGTTCCAATGATCTTCAAGCGTATAACCGCCGGGCGTGTTGAGATCGTACACAATTGAATCGCCACCCGAAAGCGCAAGTTGCGAAAACATGTCGGGAAGGTTATTGGTGGCTACATACGAGTTGCCAAGCCATAACACAGACCGTGTTTGTGACGCGAGTACGCAGGGCAAAATAAGTATCGCTGCCAGCAACCACTTAAGCTGCGCGGATGTCCGGAACTGTTTCATTCCACCTAAGATCGTACAATTTTCAGGATGATACGTTGTCAAACCATATTAAACGCAATACCGATATGTGGTCATTTTATCCGGACCTAGTGGTGCTAATGACTTTGAATCAGATAAACCAGCAGTACAACTCCGATCAGTTGAATGAATGAAATGAGAATGACCGGTAGCCACCGCGACGAACGAAAAGTATCCCTGTTCAATTGCTTCTCAACAGATCGGTATTGGAAAAATGCTAGTGCGGCAATTAATAAACCGAAACCAACAAGAACAACACCAAGGATCGCAGAGTAGCCAGAAGTTATTGGCTCGGATGTTTTACCCAATAGCACTGTAAGCTGCTTGAGGAACAAGGAGAACTTTTCGACTACAAACCCGAACGCCATGATCGCGATACTTGTCCTGACCCAGGCAAGAAAAGTCCTTTCATTAGCCTGATGTTCGCGTGATTTTTTCTCTGGAGGAATACTCATACAGATTGCTAAGCTAAAATAAAAATCGGGGCTGATCGGCCCCGATTTATCAACCAAAACTTACGCTACAGATCAGAATGCTAATTCCACCTGGAAACGGTACATCAGTTCCATGTCGTCTGATCCTTCTTCCTGGAAAGCACTGATATCAGTTTGAATTTTGAGGCTGTGACCAACTACATATTTGCTAACACCGAAAGTGTATTGCGATTCCATAACCTGGCCGATATCCGCGACAGGTGTATTCGAAGAATAACGCGCCGCTACTTCAAAATTGTTTTTGAATAAATAACCTGCCTGCAAATTCAATCCGTTACCCGCATAAAAAGCATAGTACTTATTTGCCGTTGAATCGTAACTAACCAACGGATTCTCAACACTGCGTTGGCAAAATTCTGCCATCAGAGAGAAGCCTTTCCACTTAAACATCAGGTCGGCGTGAATGCTTTTCAGGTCTCTTGATTCAGCCATGAAGCTTCCCAACTGTCCGCCGGAACGATTTGCATCATCATTGTAATCATACGTGACTCCGATCGACAGTTTTGGTTTTTCCTCACGTGCAAGATCAGCACCGAAGTAATCTCCTTTGTCTGTGAAATTACCCATAGGTAAGAATTCAAATCGTCCGGTGTAACAGAAACCGTCGTCGTTTCCGGAAGTAATGTTTCTTCCTTCACCCATGGTGATTGCCGCTCCAGCCTTAAACTTCATGTGGCCTATTCCAAAACTCTGGTATATATGAATCCCCAGATCTCGATCTATATTGAAACGATTATTTACGATGCTACGGTCGACCAATTGTAATTGTTGCGAAGAAATTACCCGTTCACGATTGCTCGGAAGCTTGGTTTGCCCAAACCACAATTCGGTATTTTTTGCGACTTTCCATTTAATCACCGCATCGAGAACAATATTGCTGGCCATATTAAAGTTGTTGTTCTCACTTCCTGTCTTCCCAAGACCAATATCCCGGTTGCTAAAACACATTTCCACCTTGTAAACGACGGCGGGATTATACACGAATCCGTCAAATTTCAAACGGAAACGACGAGTGAGCAACTGGCTTTCGAAGTTGTCTGCGAATCCGCTATCTGTCATTGTCTGGGTCGCTTCAAACAATGTCTGAAAACGCATACCGAACTTCAGATCCATGCTGGAATCTTTCGCAACGACATATAATCCCTTACCGAATTTGATCTTTGATTCTTGCGCATGCATGTTAGCAACAGGTAAGCATACCAGTACAGCAACGAGGGCTGTAAATAAAATGTTTCTGAGTTTTCGCATAGTGTAAACTTTATGTTATTTGACCGCAAACATAAAGTCTCAATATGAAAATAATGTTAAGGTGGAATGACATATGAGTTAACAATTGCATAAAGAATACTTTACCGTAAAAACACCTTTCAGCTTCAGCTCCAAGTTCCTTAAATACTAATTATCAATACTATACACATAATATCGGGATGAAAAAGTCTTGAATTGTCTGCAATATTAACACAACCTTAATATCTAAGTAACTACAGCATAAAATACCTGGGGGCATCTTTGTGTCAATTAATCGCAAAGGGAAAACCAATTCAATGTAAAATTTCCGGATGCTGAGTTTCACCAAAATTGAGTTAATACAATCTGCATTTAACCCTCACTTAACATTCACTTCATAGGGTAAAACGAATTTCACCCTCAAATAAAACCAACTATGAAATACACATTAATTACTGCCGCTGTCCTCTCCATATTCATGATGTCGTGCGGAGACGGCGGAGAACCAGGGAAATCAGATTCAAATTCTGTTGCACCGGCGTTAACCGGTGATATTAATATTGACGGATCAAGCACAGTATATCCGATAACAGAAGCAGTTGCTGAAGATTTCAGCGCCGAAAATCCAGACGTACATATTTCAGTTGCTGAATCGGGCACTGGTGGTGGATTCAAAAAATTCAGCCGCGGCGAAATTGATATCAATGATGCGTCTCGTCCGATTAAGTCGACTGAAGACAGCGCATGCAAAGGAAACAATATTACATATCTGGAACTATTGGTTGCGTATGATGGACTTTCAGTTGTTGTAAATCCCCAGAACGACTGGTGTAATGACATCACCGTTGCGGAACTGAAGAAAATCTGGGAGCCGGAAGCACAAGGCAAAATCACAAAGTGGAGTCAGGTTCGCGCCGGTTGGCCGAATGAAGAAATTCACCTGTATGGTCCGGGATCGCAAAGCGGAACATTCGATTATTTCACAGAAGAAATCTGTGGAAAAGCTAAATCATGCCGTGGAGATTATACTGCGAGCGAAGACGACAACGTACTTGTTCAGGGAGTTTCAAGTGACAAATATGCACTGGGATATTTCGGACTTGCCTATTACGAAGCGAACACAGACAAGCTGAAACTTGTAGGTGTAGACAATGGTGCCGGTGCGATTCTTCCTTCCGTTGAAACGGTGAAGAACAAAACATACACACCACTTGGTCGTCCGCTGTATATATACGTGAGTAATACTTCAGCGGCACGACCGGAAGTAACTGCGTTCGTAAATTTTTACCTTGAGCATGCAGCAACTTTGTCTGCAGAAGTAGGATATGTGCCGCTGACGGCAGAAGAGTCAGCTGCTGAAAAAGCGAAGTTCGCTGCGTTCAGCACGAAAAAGTAGTGTTTTGGTTCCTTAATTAAACTGGAGACCATCCCGACGAGCTTACAGCTATCGGGATGGTTTTGCCGCTTATACGTGCCGTGAGAAGAAAAGAGAAAATAATTGAGTTTGGGCTTGCGGCAGCGGCGTTGATCACGGTATTAACCACTGCAGGAATCGTATGGGTTCTTGTTTCGGAATCCTGGAGTTTCTTCTCAAGCATTTCAATTATTGATTTCTTCACCGACACGCAATGGACACCGCTGTTCTCGGATGCACACTATGGAATTCTTCCGTTGGTTGCCGGCACCATGCTCACAACGTTGATTGCAATTACTGTAGCACTTCCAGTTGGTTTAACAGTTGCAATTTATCTCAATGAATACGCACCAAAAAGTTTCAGGAACACGGTTAAGCCGCTGCTTGAAATTCTTGCTGCGATTCCCACCGTTATTTATGGATACTTCGCATTGACCGTGGTTACTCCGTGGTTGCAA
>CAYUTR010000187.1:0-9750 GCA_964447465.1 uncultured Chryseobacterium sp. | reverse complement strand
AGCTTATGAACACGCGTAGAATCAACGGTCGTAAAACGATATGAAGGTCCGTCTACTTTCAGGGAGCGAAAACCATATTCCGCTATGGAATCCTTGTAGACACGCCACATTGAATGACCAGCAGTTCCTTCAATTGTGTCGATTGAGGAGACCCAAACTGCTTCTGATTCGTAATCGCGATGTGCTTCTGGAAATGCTTTGATGAATTCCGGTTCGCTCATGTTGGTGCGGACACGATCGAGCTGCGCATTGGCAAATACGGGCACGAGAAAACAGATCAACAGTAAATTTCGCATAAACGGGTTTTCAGGAATGAATAACCTGGTTACAGTATCATCGGATAAAACACCCGTACGGAAAAGCGGGTACCTTCTTTGCTTCCGCCGAGCTCGTCGAAAATCAGGTAAACTTTTCCATTTGGAAAATCCCATTCAGCATACAGATATGGATACTGGTATTTGGTTTCCATTTCGAAGGATGTGTATTCCGGAACAATTGAATTATATACTGAATCCGGTTTTCCGAAAGCAGTTTGTCCTTCTGCAAGAAGTTTCTCTGCACGGTATTTACATTGGCTATAAGATCCTTCGGTTGACATATCGCCGTAATACAAACCGTTGGCCGTATAATACTGCATGCTTGTGAGTTTCTCTTTCTGAAAAACAAATTGCCAGGATGCTTTTCCGGAAAGTTCTTTGTCGGGAAATTTATAGGTATGCGAAAACGAATTTCCGACACCGGCCTGTATGCGCGGGTAACGCTTTGTCATTTCGGTTGCACTTCTGCCAACCTCAAAACTCCACGGCAACTCTTTTGAGCTGTGCGTAACAATAACAACCAGCTCGTAAGTCTCCTCCGTTTTTTCCTGTTGCACAGCCGGCGCATTGATTTGATTTCCTCCACCGAGGTCTGCTGATACTGTGATAGAAATTTGAGTCCCGTCTGCAAAATTCCACTTTGCGAAATACACTTCGTTTTTGACTACCGCAGCAATTTGTCCCGGATTTTCCAATGCTTGTGCGGGAGCAGTACCTACAAGTGGCTTATCGATAATTACCTGGGGAATTCCATAATATGCGTCCAATTGCATCGTAAGCTTCCTCGCACTCACGATCATCTTTAAAACACGGGCGGAATCTACTTTCGGGAAGCGATAAGAAGGTCCGTTAGCAGTCAGCGAACGAAAATTGTATTGCGTCACTGTATCTGCGAGTATTCTCCACATTGAATTTCCTCTGGTGCCTTCAATGGTGTCCCATGCGTTCATCCAAAAGGACTCTGCTTCGTAGTCGCGTGTTGCTTCAGGAAATGCCTTGATGAAATCATTCTCGGACATGTCGATTCGAACACGATCGAGTTGGGCGAACATTGTGCCCGGCAATAAGAACAATACAATGAAAATTTCACGCATACAATTTTGGGCGATTAATCCAGCGGTGAGATAATTAACTCCAATGAGAAATACGAATATTCAGAATATTGGCTGTTGCCTTCAGTAAATTTTATCATAATACTTCCGGTTTTCGTTTTCCACTCAGAATACAGATATGTTGTGTGTGGGTTCGCGACCGGATCAGGTAATTCATAAGCAGTCCCCAGATAATTGGTTAACGTATCTGTCTTACCAAAAGTGGAGTTTCCTTCTGCAAGGAATTCTTCTGCCTTAACCTTCATTTTTTTATATGCTGCCTCATTCGAATTGGCTTGGTGCGCCGTTTCTGCTGACGCTGAGTAAACCATTCTTTGCAATCCCCCGTTAGATAAAAAATAGAAAGTCCATTCGGCATCTGGAATTGTAAGGGAATCGCTAATCCTGAATATGTGACCTTCTGTAGGATCAATCTGGAGCATCAATTGGGGACTACCTGAAAAAAATGTTTTGGCGCTCATTCCCACTGAACAGAAATTCTGTATCCACTGATCGCGGTGCGTAACTTTCACTCGCAAAAAATAGTCTTCTGCTTCCGTTCGGGTAATCTCTCCACCGGGCGGAAGTCGTTCGATTGTTATTGTAACGATCGTGCTGTCATTATATTTCCAATAAGCATAGTACGCACGAAGCTGTTCATCATTCACAGACAATAATGGAACATTCCTGAAACTTATTGGTTTTCCAATATGTGCTTCCAAATTATTTCGCAAAATATCCGCACTCATTTTCATTTTATGCACTTCGGTTGAATCGTCTTTGGGATGAGCCGACGAGGGTCCCTGAGCTAAGAACGAATCGAACGCATAAATTGCAATTGTGTCATTGTAAATCCGCCATGCGCCCGTGCCTTTGATTCCATTGATTGTATCATTTCCAGAAATAGTCTCAGCCTCCGCACCCAGATCCCGTTTTGCTTCCGGAAAAACTTTTACAAATTCAGCCTCGGTCATATCCGGCCGCATTTTGTTGAGTTGGCCGTGCAGCACAAAAGGTGCTAAAAATAAAATGACAAGTGCTTTGCGCATGTTAATAAAACTAATCTAATTTCTATCAACCACTAAATGGAAACAACCGGTCTGAATGAAATGCCAAGCGTTGGCGAAATTCGAAACCGCGAATTTACATCCATGCCGTAGTCATTGAAATAGTAATTATAGCCAATAAATGATTTTAGAAAAATCGAAAAGATAAATCCTCTTTCGATCACAAAATTCCATTGAACGTACGGTGCAACCCCTAAGTGCAAAAAACGAAATCGGATTGGCCTTTCATACTCCTGATGACTTAACTCCGAGTTAAAACGAACATAAGTCAAATCGGGACTCCCTATTGGCGTACTTTCATAATACTTTTCATTCCAAGAACCTAAATTCTGCACAACCTTAATAATTGCCTTCGAATTCTGCATCCAGTAATATCCACAAAATAAACCGGCACCGAACACGAATCGACGATTGGCTTCATCAGCTGAATGGATAGAAATTTCAGTACTGATCGATTTCATTTGACCTTTCCAATTAATGTATGCGTTGTAATACATACAAGAGTCATGAATTGTACTCGTATTGCCACTATAAATTGTATCAACTTGAATTATTGATATCCCGTAACCTCTGAGGTAATA
This sequence comes from uncultured Chryseobacterium sp., assembly GCA_964447465.1. Classification (GTDB taxonomy): domain Bacteria; phylum Bacteroidota; class Bacteroidia; order Palsa-965; family Palsa-965. Next base: position 6,694 of record CAYUTR010000187.1, on the reverse strand, counting down.
TTGTTCAACATCGGGCTGTCCAGCAACGTCAAATCCAAACGAGAGATGTGAATATTTACCTAATTTATTCAAATGAAATAATGATGGGCTGATCATTAGACTTAATGTTACACCTCTATAGCTATTATATCGTGCGTAATCGTGCCCTAAGAATGGATCATATCCCAAACGAGATTCGTCGTATTCCGGAAACATTTTAGACATGGACGGCCCTGTCCAATTAAAAGGCATATATCCATTCTGAAAAGTAGCTTGTAAAGAAAAGCCCAAAGGCACCGTTCTGAGAGAATCATTGTTCGGTAGACGTCTTGGCGCCCCAACAATGATCCCTGGAATTAAGATTAGAATGAATATCAATCTAAACATTAATGATGATTTTCTGAAAGTTAATGCAATCGATCCTCAACACCAACACGATTTACTCATTCCCAGAATCAATACGCTAGGTATTATTCGAACGACAAAACCGATCGCTTGATAATATCCACGCACTCCATCAACTGCTCTTCATTCATCACCAGCGGAGGTGCAAAACGGATAATATCGCCATGCGTAGGTTTCGCGAGGAGACCATTGTCTTTCATTTTCATGCAGATGTCCCACGCACTCACGCCATCAGTTTCGTCAATCACAATGGCGTTGAACAATCCACGACCGCGCACGAGTTTGATACGTTTAGAGGATATTTTGCGAAGCTCGTTACGTAAAATTTCACCGAGACGTTCTGAATTCTCTGAAAGTTTTTCATCGCGCAACACATTCAATGCTTCAATTGCAACTTTGCATGCCAGCGGATTTCCACCATACGTTGAACCATGTTCTCCTGGCTGTATCGTAAGCATGATTTCGTTGTCTGCAAGCACAGCAGAAACAGGAATTGTTCCGCCAGAAAGTGCTTTTCCGAGTATGAGAATATCCGGACGAACATTCTCGTGATCGCATGCAAGCATTTTGCCTGTACGCGCAAGTCCGGTCTGAACTTCGTCGGCACACATGAGCACGTTGTATTTATCGCACAATGCACGAAGACCTTTCACATATCCTTCATCGGGAACAACAACGCCGGCTTCACCCTGAATAGGTTCGAATACAATTCCTGCAACGTTCTTATCAATGAATGCATTTTCAATTGCTTTGAGATCGTTGTAAGGAACAATTACATACCCAGGAACCAAAGGACCGAATCCGCCGTAGCTTGTCGGATCAGTTGATGCAGATATCGAAGAAATTGTTCTTCCGTGAAAATTGCCTTCAACGAAAACCATTTTCGCTTCGTTAGCAGGAATGCCTTTCACATCATATCCCCAGCGACGAGCCAGTTTGATGGCAGTTTCAACTGCTTCAACACCCGTGTTCATCGGCAATACTTTATCGTAACCGAAAAACTTCGTAATGAATCGTTCGTACTCGCCTAATGTATCGTTGTAAAACGCGCGTGATGTAAGTGTAAGCTTCGACGCTTGCTGTACTAAAGCACTAACAATGCGTGGATGACAGTGCCCCTGGTTAACTGCAGAGTACGCCGAAAGAAAATCGTAATAACGCTTGCCGTCGACATCCCAAACGAATACACCTTCTCCACGCTCCAGTACAACGGGCAAAGGATGGTAGTTATGAGCACCATACTTCGCTTCTAGCGACATCATTTCTTCTGAACGGGAGATTTTCTCTTGCACTGCGGACATGGATTGGGAATTTGTCCTGCAAAGGTAAGAAATCGGAGGCAGATTTTGGCTCACGAGATTGCTTCGTCCCGACGATGAATGTCGGGACAATGACTCGTAGACACACTACCGTGATTCAACTCTTTAAAGCGAAGAGAAAAGTCCCGTTTAAGAGCATATACGCGTAAAACGTTAGTGTTGCTGAGAACAGGAAGTGCAACAGAAAAATCAGACCCGGAATGCGTTCCTTTCTTGAAAAGCGACGCATGGAGAATATCAGAATGAGAATGCTATGCACTGCGCAAAGCGGAAGGCAAGCAAGATTGAGGAGAAAATCGCCGCGGTTTGCTTTTTGGTGAGTGAGGTCATAACGAATGATGAATACGAGCACGAATACAAACGTAAGCGTGACCAGAAAATGCCAGACCCATGGGCGGAAGATGAATCTTTTGAGAGAAAAAGCAGGGGTGATCTCTGATTCCATTGTCGCAAGATAGTTTAATTCTGGATTTACATTGACAGCCGTGGGCTTTAGCCCGCGGATAAGTTGCGGCCTATACACCCCCTTTTTTTCGCGCGTCTGCGACGCGCGAAAAAAAGGGGCATGGTTGTTCATTTAACCGCGGGCTAAAGCCCACGGTTGTCAATCTGTGTTTACATTTGCGCCGAATGAAAATCAAGAACCTCCCGGTATTCGAAAATGTAGAAATCACTGCTGCTGCTGCTGAAGGGAAATCGTTGGCGCGTGTCGATAATATGGTTGTGTTTATTTCGAATGCCGTTCCGGGAGATGTGGCCGATATCAAGATCACGAAAAAGAGCAAGAAATTTCTTGAAGGAATTGCCGTGAAGTTTCATTCCTATTCATCCCAACGCGTTGAACCGCTGTGCGTGCATTTCGGAACTTGTGGTGGATGCAAATGGCAGTTTCTCGATTACAAATGGCAGTTGCATTACAAGCAGCAGCAGGTTTTTGATGCGCTGACGCGAATTGGTAAACTTGAATTACCGGAAGTCACTCCTATTATCGGTTCGAAAGAAATTTACAATTACCGCAACCGACTCGATTTCGGATTCTCGAATAAGAAGTGGCTGACCATCGAAGAAATTCATACCGACCTCAAACTCGAAGATCGCAGCGGATTAGGATTTCACATCAGCGGCGCATTCGATAAAGTACTCGACCTCAAAGAATGTCACCTCCAAGGGAAACTCTCTGAAGACATCCGCAAGTTTGTGCGTGCATACACCACGGAGAAGCAATATCCGTACTTCGATATCAAAGATCAGCACGGATTGATGCGCGGATTGATTGTTCGCACTTCGTCAACCGGAGAATCGATGGTGATTGTGCAGTTCTTCAGGAACGACAAAGCCGCAGTGAAAGATGTGATGTCGGCCATTCATGCAAAGTTTCCCGAGATCACTGCCCTGCTCTACGTGATAAATCCGAAAGGCAACGACACCATCTTTGATCTTGATGTGCAGACTTTCGCCGGCAGCGATCACATGTTTGAAGAGATGGAAGGATTGAAATTTCGCATCGGACCGAAATCGTTTTACCAGACGAATTCCATCCAGGCATACGAGTTATATAAAGTAACACGTGAGTATGCAGGTCTCACCGGAAATGAAATCGTTTACGATTTATACACCGGAACCGGAACTATCGCTCAATTCGTTTCTGCAAAAGCGAAGAAAGTTATCGGAATTGAATTGGTTCCGATGGCGATTGAAGATGCAAAACAGAACGCCGCAAATAATTCCATTTCCAATTGCGAATTCTTTGCATCGGACATGAAAGACATTTTCAAACCGTCGTTTATCTCTGAACACGGTCAACCGGATGTGATCATCACCGATCCACCACGCGCAGGAATGCACGAAGATGTAAGTCGGTGCATACGCGACTCGGGCGCGAAGCGAGTAGTTTACGTCAGTTGCAACCCGGCATCACAGGCCCGAGACCTCACTATTATATGTGAAAAGTACCGTGTTGTAAAAGTTCAGCCAGTGGACATGTTTCCGCAGACGCATCATGTTGAAAACGTTGTTCTGCTCGAATTAAAGTGATTTCCCACTGGGGAAACCTCCCAATTATCCTTAAATACTTTTCGATAACTGCACGGTTTTCACACACGCCTGCACTTTTCGGCACGATATTTCGTTTAGGTAAGCAGACACACGTCAAACTATGAAGCAATCTTACGCTAACCAAGTAAATAGCCTGAGCCATGAAGACTCCACGTATCATTATCGTGGGATTGCTGTCCCTAACTGCGTTCATTCCGCTGAACGCACAGAATAAGCCGGCGAAAGTAGAAACGCTGAACACTATCGTAAAAACTTCTGAAACGGATTCACTCCAGTACATTGAACGACTGGCTGCGTACCTGTTCCATCAAAAGCTAAACTCCTATCGCCTTGCTTCAGGACTGAATGCTGTTCTGTGGGATGATTCCCTATGGCTTGCTTGTCGCAATCACACGCAGTGGATGAATACGAACAATCAGCTGAGTCACGATGAAAAATCGGGCACCAGCGGATTCTCAGGAACTTCTCCTGGCGATCGTTACAGTTATGTAACCTCTGACAATGGTAAGTCGGCGTGGTGCGGTGAGAATGCGTTGTACAACTATTCTGCTAACGGAAACAACGTAGCTGATATCGCGGAACGCGTTGCACAGTACTCTTTCGAGCAGTGGCAGGGTTCTCCCGGACACAACGCAAACATGTTATACGAAAACATGTACGTAGAAGGAACTGCATTCATCATCAATCACGATCAGGTGTGGGCAACAAGTTTGTTTGCAAGAAAACCATTCACTGATTCGTATGCGCCTATGGCGTTTGCAAAACCGGTGAGCGATAAGTTCAAAGACGGGCCAGTGACTCCGAACAACACCACTGTTGCTAACAATACAACTGTGGCAACCGGTAAAAAGCAAACGACTTCACAGATGGAGAAATCTATCCGCGAGTCATTGACTAACGGCATTTATCTTGACGTTGATACCGATAAAGGTTTGGTTTCTGCAGCTAAGAATCACCTTGCATACATGACGCTTCACAAAACTGTTGGTGTGAAAGAGGAAAAAGGCAAGAGTCGCTTTACCGGTAAGACTACGAAGAAGCGCGTGATGAAAGCTTCACACGGATCTGAATTCTTCAAGCGAATAAGAACACGCGTTCAGGAACTGACTTTCAAGAAAGTGTATGACGCCAATACTTTTGATGCGTCAATGGCTGTGGCAGATGCGACTGCAGATTTCGACAAGAAGCGCACATTGAAAACTGATTTGAAATCAGTTGGCATGGCGGTTCAGATCAGAAAAGTAAAAAGCGAATTCACAGTATATATCGTTGTCCTGGAAAGACGGATGAAGGAGAAGGATGAGAAAGACGGAGGCACAGCGGAAACTACCCTCGAAGATTGAGTGGGCGATCCGGATAACGAGAAGGGCTACGTGTTAAACGTAGCCCTTTGTTTATTTGCGACGATACATCTTTTTGCTTCCAGATCTGGCGTGCACTATTCGAGCAACCACAACGTTTCTTAATTTGACTTTGTAGACAAGAACATATTCAAACCGACTGATCTGAATGATACGCCAATCATTTTTTCTTATCCGATGAGAGAAAGGGAATTCCGTGAGCAAGGTAATTGCCTGAATGTAAGCCTCAGTTAATCGCAGGCCGTAACCCGATCTTTCACTTTCAACCACTTCAACTAACTTCCGTAATTCGCTATACACATCATCAGAAACGATGATGTGATACTTCATTTTTTGGTAATTTTTCGGAGGTGAGCTTTCAACTTTCGAATAGACTCCTCGCCCGTCATATACTTTCCTTCACCACGCTCGTATTTTGCAAATGCCTCTTCAATCAGGTTGTCTTCACTTTCAGAAAAAACATACTCGTGTTTTTTGTTCTTCTGAATCTTCTTGAAATGCTCCTTAAGTTGACGAACAGATTCCGCACCGGACATTCCCTTCGTTTCTCCTCGTTCATATTTAGCCAGGCCTTCTTCGAGAACCAAATACTCGGCATCGGTAATCTCGTATTCCACTGGTCCTCGACGATCGAGCAATACAAGTAACGCCTCAAGGCGCGCTTCATCTAAATCGGAAAGGATTTCCATAATCCGATCGATCTTCTGTTGTTTCGTAAGTTTCTTGCCTTTCATATAAAAAGTGATTTAAATAAATACTTTAACTAAAGTAAATATTTAATTGATATGAAAGAATTTCTAGTCAATTATTTTTTTCAACAGAAACTTACTACGGCTTCTTGTAGAATTTCATCGCCTTCGGCATGTAGGCTTTGATTTCCTTAATACGCGCTTCATCACTCGGATGCGTACTCAGAAATTGTGGCGGTGATGCGCCACCGGTCTTCGACATTCTTTCCCAGAAGCCAACAGCTGCATTAGGATCGTATCCTGCCATTGCCATGAAGCAAAGGCCGAGTTTATCTGCTTCGCTTTCGTGCTTGCGTGAATATGCAAGTGCTCCAAGTCCGGATCCAACGCCATAAACCTGGTTGAATATCTGTGCGGTTTGTGCCGGTTGCGATTCCATTGCAACAGCAAGCGCAGTTCCACCCATCTGTATCGCCATCTGTTGACTCATACGTTCATTACCATGTTGTGCAATTGCGTGAGCAATCTCATGACCCATTACTACGGCTAAACCTGCTTCATCTTTTGTAACCGGAAGAAGTCCAGTGTAGACAACAACCTTTCCACCGGGCATGCACCATGCGTTAACTGTATTGCTTTGAATAGTGTTGAACTCCCATTTGTATCCGTTCAATCGCTTCGCCTGTTTCTGTGCGACGAGATATTTCGTAATCTCCGCAGATATCTTGCTACCTACTTTCTTAACGAGGATGGCATTGGAGTCGTTCGCCGCAACAACAGTACTTGCTGCTAAGAATTTGGTGTACTCCTGTTGTGCGAGGCTTATCAGTTTTGTTTCCGGCAGCAATTTCATCTGACGACGGCCGGTAATGGGAACTTTGGTGCA
>CAYUTR010000186.1:0-9764 GCA_964447465.1 uncultured Chryseobacterium sp. | reverse complement strand
TCTTCACCGCCTTCCCCACATTGTCGAGCTTGAATTTCGTTCCAACGTTATCGCGTACAAATGTGAGGTGATCAATCGGCTGCTCGCTGTAACGGTACGTAAGCCCAGTGCAATACAGTGATGATGAAATTGATTTCAGAATATCCGGACCGCATGTCGCTGCCACATAAATTTTCTTTCCGGGATTTGCAGCCGCTACACGTGCAATATAATCGCCGTCAATCAGGGAAGCAATATCTCCATCCGGAACTACCAATCCTGCAGCGGAAAATATTTTTGTTCTGTTTTCACCGCGAGAACATAATGCAATGCTCACCACTTTCACTCCGCTGGCTCCAATGGTCTGCATCTGGTACAACAACGGATAAGTATCCATTTCACCGTTCGTGAACAGAATTGCATCCTTCGGAAGCGATTGCATTACGTTGTAAGCATAATTTTCTGTCGACACCGGAAGATCACCGGTTGCTTTCCACTTTGTGTAGTATTCATAAACCGATGCCTGTTTTCCTTTCAGGTATTGCATTCCTGTCATGAAACGTAACGTTAGCGGATCTGTCGGACGAAGCTGATAAGCTGCAAGCAATGCGCTTTCCATTTTCGAATCGCGATTACTATTCCAGTATTCAACAATCAACTGCTCCCACTTTCCTGCTGAATATTTTTTCAGGTGAGCCGAAATCGTATCAAGGTCGCTTTGCAGTTGAGAGAAACCTGCGCTTCCTTCTGCAATGAATCGTGTCGATTTGTAATAGTTGAACCAGGCCACTTCGTCCGTCTCATTCTCTGCGGCAACAGCTGACCAGAAAACCCTTGCCGAAAAATTGGTGGTGTTTTCGTTACCGCCATAGCCATAGATTGGATCCATCAGTACGCTGTATTGGGCAGTCAACCGCATGTCGATCGCGTTGGCGGCGTTCATGTTGTTGTTCCCGTTATTCAGCGGATAATGACCAGCATCCTGCGCTTGTCCGAAAACAGGGGCGAGGACGATCACGAACAGCAACAGTGGCAAAGGCACTTTCGGGGAGAATAATCTTAAAAATTTCATCGTATCAATTTACGGGTTTTGGACCCATTTGTCCTTATGAATAACCGGTACAACTAACCCACGTAAAAGTTCATTCAAGTTGGTTGGCTGTGTCAGGATGGGAATCCTGACACCACGCTCCAACTGAGGCTTTTTTTGCGATAACTTGGTAATCAATATATGAGGAGGCTACTGGCTGGTGTAATGTTGACGTTTCTGAGCGGATTTCTACCCGCTCAGCAGTACAATTTCCGCAATTACTCGGTTACAGACGGACTTGCACAATCGCAGGTTTATGCGCTTTGCGAAGACAGCCGTGGATACTTGTGGATGGGTACCAAAGGTGGCGGTATAAGTCGCTTTGATGGAACTGAATTCCGCAACTTCAAAGTTTACAATGGACTAATCAACGACTATGTCCGCGCAATCGACACCGATGCAAGAGGTGATGTATGGATAGGTACGGAAGAAGGTGCCTGCACTTTTGACGGACTCAAGTTTAGTGAAGTAAAACTTCCGGGAAGTCCGCACTATATCACATCGATTGTGTGCGCAAAAGATGGACGCACCTGGATTGGTACACAAGACACCGGACTTTTCATCATCGATGGAGATAAAATAACCCTGCATCGGGAAGGACCAATTCTACCTCTCAAGCGGATCACTTGTCTGTACGAAGACACAGATGGCAGCATTTGGGTTGGAACCGGACTCGGAGTTGCACATTTTCTCAACGACGGAACAACGGAGACATTGACTGCTAAGGATGGATTACCCGCCACAGAAATCTGGGGAATTGCACGCGACGGACAAGATCGTTTGTGGTACGCATCGTATGGAGGAGGTTTGTTTCGAAAAGGAACTAAAGGAAAATTTATTCGCTTCCGTCAACAGGATGGTCTGGCCAACAATACCGTTCATTGTTTGCGTACAGACGCACAAGGAAGATTGTGGATAGGCACTGCAGGCGGAGTAACCCGAATGGATGGTGATGTGATCACGACCTTCTCTGAGTTTGAAGGATTGTGCAGCAACTCTGTTATGTGTATTGCCGCTGACTCCTGGGGAAATATGTGGTTCGGAACTTCAGGTGGAGGAGTGTGTCGTCTCGATGGCGAACGATTCATTCACTTCAATGAAAAAAGCGGAGACATGGGTACGTGGGTGTATTCTGTTTTCTGCGATACGAGTGGACACATGTGGTTCGGAACATCGCGTGGTGGTGTAACAGAATATGATGGTACATACTACACCAACTACTATGATGGTGCAGGTTTCACTTCTGCAAAAGTGAAATGCATGGCACAAGACACAACCGGAACTATGTGGTTTGGGACAACAGGTGATGGAGCCTATTCATTTGCGAATGGATCGTTTACGCATTATACCAGAAGCGATGGAATGTCGCAACCATACGTTCAATGTTTCCTGATCGATTCTTTGAACAGAACGTGGATGGGAATTGCTGCAGATAATGGATATGTGAACATTTATGATCCGATTACTTCCGGGTTTACAAAAGTGGGAAAGGATTCAGGCTTCGCTGATCCGAAGAGTGCACGAATAAATTGCATGGCCATGGATGCGAAAGGAAACATCTGGGTAGGAACTTCCGGAGCGGGAGTTTACCTGATGGAATACGATAGCGGAACTGCTCACGTAAAGAAGCAATACACGACCAACGACGGTCTTGCAGGTAATACGGTTCGTTCAATCACGCTAGACAACTCCGGCAATCTATGGTTTGGTTCGGCAGGTGGCGTAACGCGATTCGATGGAAACAATTTCAAACCTTACACGCACGAAGACGGGCTTGCATCAGACAATGTTTATTCTCTGATCGCTGATAAGTCGGGACATTTGTGGATTGGCACGGAGAAAGGATTAGATCGTGCGCTCTATGATCCTTCCGGAAAAATCACCAGCATCAAGCACTACGGAAAAGGAGAAGGATTGCGTGGAATTGAAACCAGTCAGAACGCCGCGTGTCTTGATACCGGAACCGGAGTTTGGTTTGGTACGATCAACGGCGCAAGCGTGTATCACCAGGAATACGATTACATCAATGAAGAACCGCCGAAAGTTCACATCACCGGTATTCGTTTGTTCTTTGATCCGATTGAGAACACACAATACGGAATGCGGAAAGAGGGTTACAAGTGGTTTCCGATTCCGGATACGCTTGTACTTCCATACACTGAGAATCATTTGCGTTTTGAATTCACGGGTATTGATTTGCGGAATCCGGAAGGAGTAAAATTCCGCTGGCGATTGATTGGTTTCGAAACCGATTGGGTTCCCGAGAACGGTGAGCGTCAGGCCACCTACTCCAACTTACCGAAAGGCGATTACACTTTCCAGGTGCAGGCAAAAAACAGTGATGGATACTGGAGCGATATTGAAACATTCAGCTTTCATATCACTCCGCCTATTTATCAGACGTGGCCGTTCCGCTTAGGAGTAAGCGGTGCCATTTTGTTGTTGCTGATTCTGATTTTCCGCTGGAGATTGAAACGTGCACAGCGTCGTAGTAAAGAACTTCTTGGCAAAGTGCGACTTGAAAAACATGTTCTTGAACTCGAGCAGAAAGCATTGCGTTTGCAGATGAATCCGCATTTTATTTTTAATGCGCTGCAATCTATCAACGGATATATTGCGATGAATGATTCTGCTGAAGCAAGAAAGTACCTCGCGAAGTTCGGAAAGCTGATGCGCATGACGCTGGAGAATTCACGGACATCATACACCAGCATCGAACAGGAAACGGAATTGCTCTACAACTACACCGCGCTTGAATCTATGAGCCAGGGCAATCGATTCGAAACGATTATTGAAGTTGATGAGCAGATACGACATGAGTCGACATTTATTCCGGTAATGTTGATTCAACCGTTTGTGGAGAATGCGATCATTCATGGACTCAAGCACAAGATTGAAGGCGGCGGAGTTTTGACTGTTCGTTTCAAGCTGAATGGAAAAGAAGGTGGAGAGAATGGCGATCAGAAGTGCATTGTTTGCGAGATTGAAGACAATGGAGTTGGAAGGAAGAAATCTGCTGAATACGAAGCAGGAATCCGGAAAGATCATAAATCGGCCGCGCTGGAAATTACACGCGAGCGTTTGGCACAAATGAACGAGCCGGGCAAGCCAAAAAGCTCGGTGAAAATTATTGATGTAGAAGATTCCGATGGAAATCCACTGGGAACAAAAGTGGTTGTGAGGATCGGAAACGTCGTTTTTGAATAGTTCACCGTAAAATGGTTTACAGTTTCCTGGTAGTTAGCTCGCATTCCCACGTTCCCCATCCCCCGTTCCGCATTCCCCATTCCCCATTCCCCATTCCTGCTTCAAGGCGTTCTTAAACCTATCATGAAGTGAGGCGTCTTACCTGAAACAAAGCGCTCACCCATGAAAACCTTCTACTCACTTCTGCTGTGTGTTTTTCTTGCCTGCGGTGTAAAAGCGCAACCGTGGAATTCTCCGCTGATGATCTGCACAAGTACTGACGGTCTGAACTTCGGTGCGCCCTCGGTGTTTCAGGATTCTTCCGGAGTTGCAACAATTCTTAATCTTGGTGGCGACACGTTGATCACGGCGTTTCAATGGTTTCCTTATCCGCTTCAAAGCACCTACTTCGATAAAGTTGCAGTGAAATTTTCTTACGACGGCGGAGCAACATGGACCGATCCGACGCCATGTAATTTCAGCGGCACACTTCCAAATGGATATCAGCGTCCGTTTGATCCTGCGATTGTAAAATTGAGCAACGGGCAAATACGGATGTACTTCTCAACCGGAATCAATTTTCAGAACATGGGCGACATCGATACCTACTCTGCGGTGTCGACCGATGGAATTAATTACGTGTACGAATCCGGTTCAAGAATTGATCATGCAACGCTGCATTCGATTGATCCTGCTGCAATATTTTTTAATTCGGTGTGGTATTACACTTCGTGGACATCTGTTTCTACTGACGGATCACATCGTGGTACATCAACCGATGGATTGACTTTCACAATGAGCTCAATGTTGCCGTATGATGGTTCACACACATGGCTTGGTGGTTATTGTGTAGACGGCAACCTGCTTCGTTTCTACGGCAGCGGTAACGGATTGTGGACTGCATCAACAACCGATGGAATCAATTGGGGGCCCTTTACTTCGGTCAACGTAATGGGCGGCGATCCGGTTGTTACTAAAAATGACGCGGGAACTTACATTATGATTTACACCGGTCCGCCGAATCTCAGTAGCGTTTCTGAGTTCAAAGAATTGAATGTTGCGAACGTATTTCCAAATCCCGCGAGCGAATTCATTCGTGTTGAACTAACCAGCGAATGGTTATCGGCAGCCTCTTCTCCGGAATTCGTTCTATACAATGCTGTCGGGGAAATAGTTGTGCAGAAGTATCTTTCTGTCGCTTCAACTGAAATTTCAACAGGATTTCTAAGCAGTGGAATATACTTCTATGAAATTCGCGAAGGCGAAGTAACCGTGAAAGTGGAGAAGCTGGTTATTACCAACTAAACCAGCCAACCCGCGATGTAAAACGAATTACAGGGAAAATGCCCCATCCTTCGCTGAACAAAATTCCATCGGCCGTTGAACGCTTGTACTCTTCATATTCCTCTTCTGTTTGATTCGGAAAATGAAAACGGGTATCGCTTACATTCGTGTGCGTATAAGTGATGCGAAGGCCGATGGAAATTTCCGCGCAGTTGTACTTTGTTGTGCCTAGACCGTAAGAACCCAATAGGAAAATATCATTTCTCCATTGCGACAATGTGATAGATTCTGCATCGCTACTTCCACCGAGTCCACCCAACCACATGCCCTTATCATAATACCACATGTAGCGATAGCCCAGGTTAGCACCCAGGTACTTGTAACGTCCGGATTTTCCAAAATTCCATTTACAGAATTGAAAGTAAATGGAAGGTCCCTTGTAATGCATTTCTGAAGACGTAAACCATTCTTCATAAAATTTATGGAGCACTTTGTTCGGGTGTACCCAACCTAACCGCATTTCAAGCGTATGGACGAATCCAATCCGATGTGCAAATCCTAAATTAATGTCGCGCAATGCGAGACGAATAGGAATTGTGGTGAGAAAAAACTTAGGTGCCGGAGGTTTTGTACGACCACCATCAACCTGCCCGAAAATTTCAGTGCACGCGATTGAAATAAAAGCAATCAGGACAACCACTCCTTTCAAAATTCTCACTCCTCGTATTTGTAGATGTACAACGTCGATTCAGATGATGAGGCAAGTTCCATTGTCTTCCTGCGCCGCTGGTCATAAGTACTGTACTGCCGCATGTTCACTTTTCCGTGGTAACTTGATTCGAGATAGATACAATTTCCGACAAAGTCATACTTCGACACCGTGGCACTGTAAGGAATCGAATCGTCAGCATCATCCGGATAAATAGCTTCCTGCAACACATTTCCCTTGCTGTCGCGGATTTCCCTTACTTCCTCAATAAACCTGCCATTCGTGTTATAGTACTCGGCCACAACACCGTTTTTCATCTCACCAAATTCGTAAAAGCGAATAATGCGCGATTGAAATTTGTCTTCCTTATTGTCAATGGTTTGCTCTACAACACGACTTCTATCGCCACGATCGCTGTATTTGTAGAGAATCTCCTTCCAGCATTCGTCTTTACTGATAAACTGTTGAGATTTCGGATGCAGATTTCCGATGTCGAAATTATTATTCATATCGTGATGAACACCCTCTTCATCAGTTGTTCGCATGTGCATTAAACGCCCCAACGAATCATACACATATTGCGTACCGGATGTTTGACTCTCATCATGAAAAGTTTGCTCCATGAGCAATTTCCCTTCCGGAGTATATTGAAACCGATCGACCTTGAACGGATTTACAAAGTCATCCGTAAACTCTCTGATTTCAGAGACAAATCCTTGTGAATTGTAATCAGTTTCGATCCGTAAAATGCGGATTCCAGTCTCATCAAATTGTTCCTTGACAATTTCTCTTCCGTCGATCTCTTCAATTATCTCATGCAACTGCGCAGCATTCAGATCAATGGTCGCGGGCAACTCAGCGCCGTAGTAGTGGTCAATTTTGTAGATCCGACAAATACTCACCCGTTAACTGAAATACGTGTACTCAAAATAATCTACATGCATCCCGCGATTCGCAGAACGGAATCCGTGGAAGGAAGGAAGATGCTTCTCATTGAAACGTCGATTGTGCTTGCTAAGAATTCTATCGCCCTGACGATGTTCCTGGTGAATTACACGATCGTCATCGTCATATGTGTAGTACACCTCAAAATTTTCCGATGGCAGCACTGATTCCGAACGCTCTTCTGATTCACGTCCTTTGTCATCGTAAATTATCTTGAACAGCTCCAGCGCCTTTTCCTTTTCATTGTACGTTACGTAAGCAATATTGTCTTCGCGATTTTTTGCATCGTAGAAAACAGTTTTGCGCTTGTTGTTGATTGTATGATCTGTCACAACCTGTGATTTCGTTTTCACTTCACCATCACGCTGTTCAAATTCGATCTCTTCAACAGTGGTCAGCTTATCTTCTTCATCGTACATCTCGTGCTTTACCACTTTGTCTTTCCACTCTTCGTGATAAGCGAACGTTTCTCTCTTCTCCGGTTCACCATCAGTATCTTCTACTTTCTTCTCAATCACGCGATGCTCGTCGTCGTAGATATAAGTGGTACGCAACGGATAACCTTCTTCGAATTCGCGATGCTCGGTGACAAGATTTCCGTTTTCGTCATATTCAAAAACGATCGTCTCCACCATCTCTCCTTCATTGTACAACTCGTGCTTTACGATCTTTTCTTTCTCGTTGTAGGTGTTGAGTTGTTTCTGGATTTCAGTTCCCGCAACATCGTACTCGATTTCATACACCAGCTCACCCGCTTTCGTGAATTCACGGTCGTACGTAAGCTTCCACGAAGAAGTATCCGGAGTTTCTTCCGACTCAATATCGTCCCACGTTCCATTGTAATGGCGATACACCTTCTGTGTTTTCGGTTGGGTCTTCTCTTTTGGTTCGGTGGTCATAAAACGTTGAAGTTTGCCCAAAAATAGTGTAAAGTTCCCTGTTTCCGGCTTCAGGCTCCGCGCGCTAAAGCACGCGGCGATCATTTTCCTCAATAATTAAGATATGCACGGGCTTGATCCGCAAAAATATTTTAGCCTCAAGCCGTGCAGATATCCATAAAAAACACAGATGATCGCCGTTGGCTTTAGCCAGCGGAGCCAAAATCGTACAGCCACAGGGAACAGAAAACCGGTCTTCAGCAGTAAATTCCGTCCATCCTAAAGCCAAAAAAGCCACCCGAAAATTGCGTTACATTTGGTCTTCACTCAAAACGCTATGTTACGTAACCTCCTCCTTTTTACTGCCGGAATTATGGCCCTCGAATCCTGCTCATCAGGTAACGCTGAAGAATCGGCGTACAATTATCCGAATACACGTAAAGTGGATTCAGTTGACACTTACTTCGGAGTGAGTGTTGCTGATCCATACCGTTGGCTGGAAGATGATAATTCGGATTCCACGGCTAAGTGGGTTGACGCACAGAACGCGTTGACTTTCGATTATCTGTCGAAGATTCCATTCCGCGATAAGATCAAAGATCGTTTAACCGCACTTTGGAATTTCGAAAAACGCAGTGCGCCGTACCGTAAAGGCACGCGTTATTTTTATTCGCGTAACGACGGTTTGCAGAATCAGTCGGTGCAGTATTATATGGACACGCTGGGCGGAACAGAGAAAGTGCTCATTGATCCGAATACACTTTCTGCAGATGGAACATCTTCGTTCAATGGAGGATCTGCTTCGAACGACGGAAAATATTTCCAGTATGCAATCAGCAAAGCGGGTTCAGATTGGGAAGAGTTTTTCGTGAAAGATATTTCTACTGGTGAACAGTTGACGGATCACCTGGAGTGGATCAAATTCTCAGGGGCTTCATGGCGTGGAGCTGGTTTCTATTACGGTCGTTTCGATGAGCCGGTTGGAAGTGCGCTTTCAGACGAGAATAAAAATCAGAAAGTATTCTATCACAAAATCGGTGATGATCAATCGAAAGATGAATTGATTTACAAAGACGAAGCGCATCCGGATGTAATGTTCGGACCGGACGTTACTGACGATGAAAAGTGGCTGACACTGTATATGTCAAAATCGACGCATGGAAACGGTTTGATGGTGAAAGATCTTTCGACACCGAACCAGGAGTTCAAAACCATTGTACCGCTTGCCGACGAAGCAGATGATTACGGCATTCTTGATATCATCGACCGTAAAATTCTTATGCGCACAAATCACGGAGCACCGAACTTCAAACTGGTAGAAGTTGATTTCGATCATCCGGAGGAAGCGAACTGGAAAACCATTATTCCTGAAGGTGAATATTACATGCAGGGACTTTCAATGGTTCCCGGGAAATTCATCGCGCATTATCTCGTGGACGTGAAATCGAAGCTGGTGATTTATGATCGCGCGGGAGCTAAAATTGGTGACATCGAAACAGGAATTGAAATCTGTTCGGTGAACGAATTGAGCACGCACAAGAAAGACAGTCTGGTGTTCATGGGAATTGGAACTTTCACAGGTCCGCCTTCCATTTACAAGTACAACCTGAACACAGGAAAGACTGAATTATTTTTTCAGCCGAAGTGCGATTTCAAATCGGATGATTATGTAACAGAACAGGTTTTCTTTGAA
>CAYUTR010000185.1:0-9788 GCA_964447465.1 uncultured Chryseobacterium sp. | reverse complement strand
GTTGCTTCGGCCAACAAGTTGCCATACTGCAACTGCATGTTATAAAGTTGGGTAACACTCTTATCCAGAAATTCATCCCCGAAAGAGAAAAATGCTGATGGAGGCAGGAACTGTGGATCCTGGTTTGTTTCAATATACTTCTCCAGATCATTCAATGCTTCCACCTGCATCTGCAATACTCGCTTACGGGTATCGAAGTCAACATACTGATGGAAGAATTGACGCCCTTCTTCCTCAAGACTTATGATAACATTGCTTTCACGGAAACGCTGCAATGTATCCTCAATGTTGTTCAGGATGTTCGTTACTTCGTTCAATTGCCGGTCAATGTAGAAAACAGTGTTCTGGTTAAGATCCAGTCGCTGCTCTAATGAATTCTCTACATAAACTTCAATGAGCGTATCAAGAAACATCACTGCACGTGGAGCAATAACATCTTCAACCGAAATCTGTATGATGTTTGTGTACTCCGGCGACTCAACAACCAGCGAGCCCTGGTACTTCGATACCAGTGAGCTTAGCGAGTGTACCTGAATCTGGTAGTCGGCTTGTTGCAACAATTTACTATTATCTGCTGTTGCAGCACTTGTGAGCTTAACTAGGATATGCAAATCCCTTCCGGCAACCAGATCCTTACCGAATTCCCCTTTGACTTCAACTTCACTTTCATTCTTGAGAAAACGGATCGAGTATTCTGTTTGTGATAGAATCTTGAAAGCCATCTTTTGCTCGTACAAAGCAGGATCAATTTCTCCAACCTTAACAACGAAAGGAAGTCCTTGAAATGCTTCCTCTGTACGGATCCTGCCAACAACGAAGTAGGATACGTCGAAATTGAGACGATTCATGGTCTCCGCAATCAAATCATACGAAGTTAGAATCCGCTTTTCATTGGAGTTATCAATGTAGGTCTTGGCAACCGGACCGTAATACGGATTATCAGTGATAATACTTCCCTGCTTAATTTCGTCGTTTGACCTCAAAAGTATCTGGGTAGTAGCGCCATATACGCTCGTCAGCCTATACGTTACGAACAATCCGATACCAAATCCTACGGCAGTAATTAAGATTGCAACCCACCAATTCTTGCGAATTATAGACAAAATGCGGGTAATTTCTCCCTTCCCAATAAGGCCTTGTGAGCTGTTCATAAGCTAGGTAAAGGTAATCAATTACTGATCCGTCAAAACTGAACAAAAAATGCTAATTTCTCGTATATGGCTTATCTTTGCATACTGGTAATAACTCAATACTAATCAACATGAAGCGCACTTTACTTTCACTTATATCGCTCATTGGTCTTACGGCTTCAGTTTCTGCAGCTACGTTCACTTCGAATGTGGCTACAGGCAATTGGAATGCGCCAGCTACATGGAGTGTTGTTGGTGCTGATGCAGATGGAATACCTGACGCCAACGACAATGTTACAATTCTGTCTACACATACGATTACGTTGGTTGCTGTGTCGGACTGCGATGACTTAACAATAGATTTAGGTGGAACACTAAATTATAATAGCCGCAATATCCGTATCCGCGGTAATTTCACTCGTACAGGCACAACCACGAATGTAGGTGGATTATTTTTTTATGGTAACCCTGCAACTATTACAATATCCGGAAACTATACCAATGGTGGAAATTGGAACTTCATGACGGGTAGCAACGTGACCATTGCAGCTGGAGCAACTGTCGTGAAATCAAACTATTTCTATGTTCAGACCAATGCAGCAATTACCAATTTGTCTAATGTTCTGCTGTTTGGCGGTTCCGTTTCTGTAACCGGAACAGGAACATTTACGAATGGTGCGACAGGAAGTATAAGCGTTGCATTTCCATTTCTCGGACCTATTCCAAATTTCGATTTTACAGCTTCAGGGAACCTCGTACGTTTTAGCGGTACCACTACTACCATCTTACGTACACAGTATCATCACCTGGACTTACAGTCAAGCTCAACGACTACCAAAACCTGGACTGGTGGTGGATTGAACGTCAATGGTAATTTGAGGATTTTCGCTGGAACTACCTTAAATTGCGCCAATCAGGATATCAATGTTGGTGGTAACTGGGTAAATTTTGGGTCAATAAACTGCACGAACATGGCGCGGGTTACTTTCGACGGCGCGGGTCAATTAATACAACGCACCACAGGTACTGAGCAATTCAATAATCTGGATATTACAAGTCTTGGAACAGTAACACTTACCAAACCAATTAACGTAGCTGGAAATCTTACCATTAATATCGGAAGTCTGGATGTAGGTGTAGCCAATAATGCCGTGGCTATTCAAGGTAGTTTTGTTGATAACGGCGCGTTCACGGCCCGTAATGGTACAGTTACATTTAACGGATCATTTCCACAGGATATTGATGGATTCTCCACCACGTCATTTTATAATATAACATCAAGCAATGGCGTAGCAGTAAGCGTACTCGCACTCAAGCAAATCACGAATATTCTGAATGTAACATTAGGCAGCTTTGGAACTTCCGGAGCGGGAGAACTTATACTTGTTGCCAATTCCGCAACTTCATCTGCCCGTATTGCACCAATGGGATTGGGTACGTCGCTTTTCGGAACAGGTTGGATCATTCAGACCTATATCGATGGACCTGCTACCGCATATTGGCAGTATCTTTCGTCACCTACAACTTCATCTACAATTGCAGATTGGGATGGTGACACTCGATTTTACATGAGCGGCGTTGGTGGTAATGAGGGAAATGCATGCTGCCCGGTATTTCGCTCTGTAAGAACTTACAATGAGCCAACGAATACTTACACCAACGTTACTAACACATTCACCGCTCTTACCCCCGGTCTTGGTTTCATGGTTTGGATGTCAGACAACATGACGGGTCTTACCAGTCCTTTGATCTATGATACGCGCGGAACACCGAACCAACTCAACGTGAACAGGGCAGTTACATCCGGTGGCGCAGGTGGTGGATACAACCTCGTAGGTAATCCCTATGCATGTCCTGTTCTATACACCAGTGTAGTTGCTGCGTCAAGCGCTTCGTTGAATGGAAGTTTCCTGGTCTTACAGGAGAACGGTTCGTATGCAACTGATCCGAATGCAGGAACAGTTGCTGCCGGACAAGGATTTCTGTGCATAGCAACAACCGGCGGTAACCTGACTTTCACTGAATCGTGCAAGTCAACAACTGCCAATCCAAATGTGTTACGCACGATCGCAGGCAACCAGATCCGCATTAAAGCAGGAAATGAAGTGAATGGACTTGGAGAAGAAACTGTTGTGCGTTTAAATCCTGCCGGTAATGCTGCTTATGATGGGATGATTGATCTTCCTTATATCGCCTCACCCTATGACAATGCTACACACATCTGGTCGCAGAATCAGGACGGCGCGCAATTCATCCTGAATGACATCAGTACTGCGGATGATCACCGAATGATCCCGATCTCTGTGGTAACATCAACACCGGGTGGACAGATTCTTACATTCAAAGACCTGAACACTGTTACCGAATACAATTGCGCGTGGCTGGAAGACCTTACGACCGGTGCGAGAATCAATCTCAACGAAACAGACACCTACACGTTTGACGAAGATCAAATGGGTGCAGCACGAAATTTCATCCTTCACCTGGAGCGCACGAACGACTGTGTGTTAGATCTTCAGAACTCCACAGCCTCACTGGACGCCCAGTCAAATGTTTTTGTAAGTGGCTCCCAGATTTTCGCGCAGTTCGACTTTGAAACTGAAGAAATCGTTACTATCAGCATGTATGACCTTGGCGGTCGCATGGTGATGGGAGAAACAACAATGAATGTAACCGGCGAAACTGTTGCGCTGACACCTCCTGATGCACATGGAATTTATCTCGTGCGGATTCAGAAGGGGAATGAAATTACTACGAAGAAAATTTATTATTAAGAAATTCCAATGACCAAGCGCCATTACCAGATACTCGCCTTGTTTGTGATTGTTGTGATTGCAGGTGTAACCGCATTGCATGGTCAGCCACCACCACCTCCACCTCCTCCTGGAGATCCACCTTGTTGGCCGCCTCCTTGCATTCCGGTTGATGGAGGTATTATTTTTGCAGTTGGAGCTGCGGCAGTGTTCGGTGGAAAAAAACTTTACCGCGCACTTAAATCCGGTAAGGGAGAATAACCCTTATGAAGCTTGAAGCACGTGAGAAGAAACTGATCCGGTTCCTCGCGTTATTTATTGGCCTTTACGCAGTTTGGATGATGCTATATAAATGGCTCATTCAACCATGGGGCGAACTCGACAAACTGGTTATCAATGATTCTTCTCTTTGGTCAATCTGGGTGCTCAACACACTTGGTTTCGATACATTCCAGGGAACGCACGAAACTATACGCACAATCGGGATTTCAGGCACACATGGCTTGTGGATCGGTGACCCATGCAATGGCCTTACACTTTTCGCATTGTTCGCCCTCTTTATTGTTGCTTATCCCGGAAAGTGGAAACACAAAGCATGGTACATTCCATTGGGAATAACACTCATTCACGCGATGAACGTGATACGCATCACCGTGCTGTGTATCATCACTCAGAAAGCACCTGAGTGGCTCGACTTCAATCATACTTATCTTTTTCAGGTTGTGATGTACGGATTCATTTTCCTGCTTTGGTATTTCTGGATCAAAAAATTCTCACCGAAACCTGCCGATGAGCCGACGAAATAAATTGCTCGTTGCTGCACTGGTGGTGCTGTTTGTCCTTACCGGATTCTTCAGGGAATTTGTGTTCCTGAACTGGAATGAACAGATCCGCGTTACCTACTACAACTCGCCTGACCCACACGTGGCGCCATCCATGCAATGGTTAGGTTCATTTTCTTATGCCTCGCTGTATTGGCTGAAGTGGCCATTGACACTTTTCTTTTCCGTAATGTTCGCATCATTGGCGTTACTGGCTGTACACCTTGCATTCGCCGATCGCAAATACAACCGCATTACCCTCATTGCTTATTGCGCGATATTTCTGACGTCCTTCCTTTTTTTTGGCTTCGGATGGCTCTTCGGTGCCAGAGAGGCTTCCTACGAAATTGCCCGTTTTCTTGCCGGACTCATTGAGACTCCCGCCATGCTCATCATCCTGATGGCAACTTTCATGATTCACCGCAGGTTATAGGTGCAGTTTATTACTTTTGTCCCTGCCCGCTTTAAGGGTATTATACCGAACGACATGGCACTGAAAAAAGACACTGTAATTTTCAAATTCATCTCCGAAGAACTTCACCGCCAGAAAAGCGGAATCGAACTTATTGCTTCAGAAAATTTTGTGAGCGATCAGGTGATGAAGGCGATGGGCTCTGTACTTACCAATAAATATGCAGAAGGACTTCCCGGAAAACGATATTACGGTGGTTGCGAAATTGTCGACAAGGTGGAGCAACTTGCTATCGATCGCGCGAAGCAATTGTTCAATGCAACATGGGTTAACGTACAGCCACATTCAGGTGCTCAGGCGAACGCAGCGGTAATGCTGGCCTGTCTCAATCCCGGAGATCAGATTCTTGGATTTGATCTTTCTCATGGCGGACACCTTACGCATGGATCGCCGGTAAATTTTTCCGGTAAATTATACAAACCGAATTTTTACGGAGTCGAGAAAGAAACCGGTCGCATCGATTATAACAAAGTTGAAGCAAAGGCGAAAGAAGTAAAACCGAAACTACTTATATGCGGTGCTTCCGCTTACTCACGCGACTGGGATTACGTTCGCCTCCGAAAAATTGCTGATAGTGTTGGTGCGTTACTTATGGCCGACATCGCACATCCTGCGGGATTAATTGCACGGGGAATTCTGAATGATCCGCTTCCGCATTGCCATATCGTTACAACAACAACGCATAAGACATTGCGTGGACCTCGAGGTGGAATGATCATGATGGGGCAGGATTTTGAAAATCCGTGGGGACACAAAACTCCAAAAGGTGAAATCAAGATGATGTCGGCGCTTTTGGATGCAGCTGTATTCCCGGGAACACAAGGCGGTCCACTGGAGCATGTAATAGCAGCGAAAGCCGTTGCGTATGGTGAAGCATTGTCGGACGGATTCCTGAAATACGCTGTGCAGGTTGTGAAGAATGCAAAAGTGATGGCAGACGAATTCATGAAGCGCGGTTACGATGTTGTATCCGGCGGAACAGACAACCATTGTATGCTGATTGATCTACGCAACAAGAACATTACCGGAAAACTCGCGGAGAACACGCTTGTTCGTGCAGACATAACCGTAAACAAGAACATGGTTCCATTTGATGATAAGTCCCCATTTGTAACTTCAGGCATTCGCGTTGGGACCGCAGCTATTACGACACGCGGACTGAAAGAAAAACAGATTCCGAAAATTGTAGAACTCATTGACGCAGTACTCACCAATTACGAAGACGAGAAGAAAATTCTTGCAGTGAAAAAGCAGGTAAACACGTTAATGAAGAAGTATCAGCTTTTCGCACGGTAATTTATCCGTGATATTTATTCTTTGCGCAGTACCGTTCCGTGCTAATTGCCTGGTATGAAATTGATCAACAATTTTCTGGAAAAGCATCATAAACGGGTCGTTGGGCTGGACATCCTCCGGGCTTTTGCCATATTAACGGTTGTATACGGACATGGTAGTTTACTGCTACCAGAGCGTTTCAATAAGCCATACTGGAAATTTGTTTACATAGACGGTGTCTCGGTTTTTCTCGTTTTAAGTGGCTTTCTCATTGGCGGTATTCTGTTGAGAATAATTAATACCTCCGATTTTTCACGAAAAGACCTTATGAATTTCTGGATCCGAAGATGGTTCAGGACAATACCAAATTACCTGATTGTATTATTCGGCTTAGTCGCATACAGGCTGGTCGTATTTCATGACTTCGGCGGGTTCACTCTTAAATACCTTTTCTTTCTTCAGAACTTTACAACTCCGCACCCTGCTTTTTTTCCTGAAGCATGGAGTCTGTCAGTGGAGGAATGGTTCTATCTGCTTTTTCCGTTGGCTTGTTTTATTATTTATTCCGTATCCAAGAAGAAGGAGCGATCAATACTTTTTGCAGCATTGATTTTTCTGATTGTTCCTTTGATCCTTCGCATCATTAAGTGCCAATACGGTTTAGATAAATTTGCTTTTGATGAAGGAATAAGGAAGGTTGCGATATTACGGCTGGATAGCATTATGTATGGCGTATTTGGCGCTTATCTGTATGCTTCAAAACGGGAACTATGGAAAAAGGCCAAATGGATTGGATTGGTAGCAGGGTTGTTGCTGCTATTGCTGATGAAGCAAAATCCGTACAATATTTTCCCTCACCGGAGTCCATACTTTTTCAACCTGGAGTCATTATTTGTTTTGTTGATCCTTCCGTTCTTTTCCGAACTTAAAAGCACACGATTCAGATTGTTCGATTCATTCATTATTTTCATCAGCATAATATCCTATTCGATGTATCTACTGAATCTGACTCCGGTGCAGGGACACTTACTGCCAATAACAAATAACATTTTGGGTTATGCCGATAACTCAATCGAAGAGACTTATCGTCTTAACTATGTTTTATATTGGTTCTATACGATATTGGGATCGTACCTGCTTTATACACTATTCGAGAACCGAATGACAAAGCTCAGGGACAAATATTATGTGAAGTGAATCAATCCACAACCTTCAACGGCATCCTCTGCCCTTCTCCAATTCTCACAGCGTACACTTTCATCACAACAGTACAACTCACTTTTTTCTGACGCCTGTTATCATCAGTAATTGTTGATGCCGGATACCAGATCCACAAACTTTTCATGAGCGGCGTGAGATTTTTCTGCAACGCCAACGCTGAACTGTCATCCTTCGTCATTGCAACAGGCACACAACGAACCTGGCCGCGCGGATTAACTTCGAAGATGAATAGCGTGCTGTCAATGCCGGACGTATCATCCCAGTCAAACAAGTGCTCGTACGTGTTCATCCATTCAATCCACGCAAATTCTTCTGCAGGTCTTCCTTGCTTATTATAGAAGGTAATCATGAAGGAGCTGTCGAGCAATGTTTCATTCGTGTCATTGAGATTGGGCTCAGCTGTTACCGGATCAGGCGGTGCGAACACAGCACCCTCGAGCTTGCGGTTTCTCCAATGTGAAATAAAACCCTGATTTGCACCACCACGATGATAGGTGTATTCGAACTTTACGTAGTAATCGGAAGGAATTGGTGCGCGACGAACTTTGATTGTGCCTTGCTGGACAGAATCATTTTGTGCGCAAACCGTGTAACACGTGAGGAAAAATCCAGCCGCAAAAAAAACAAGGAATGCCGTAAGCTTACCTCTTGAGCGAATCATCTTTAGGATTCCTGTTTCCTTCAATAAATTTCTTCTCCTGCTGATCGCCGGGAGGTGAGTTTAAAGGCAAATCAAACGGAGCGTAGTGCGAATCTGTCGCCTTCTGCTCGGTGGTCAGCGGTTTCGACGAAGCAATGATGTACATCACGCAGTAATAATTCTCCGCCATACGTTTCTGCTTGCGAAGAAATTTTTTCGGAGTCATATACCCGCCGCCTGTGCCCCACTCCGTCATATTCATTATGGATGAGTACAATTCCGCTTCAAGTTCAGCCGGCATATCACCATTGTAGGTAGTGTCGGGATTCTTCCACCGAATTTTTCCGTTTTTACCTATCCACAGCTGAACTCGCATCGTATCAACGCTCGTACTGTCGTCGAATGAATACTTGTAATTGCTCTGCTCCCAAAGCTTACGAGAGAAATGTTCACTCTTCAATGGATAAACGCGTTCATTCAACTGACTGAATGAAGAATCAAACCAAGGCACCATATCCATCTGAGTAGATCCGTCAGGAGCTATTATTGGCGTCTGAACTTGTTGCACTCTTGCGAGTGTGAGGTAATATTCGCACTTGAAATAAGGACGGACCGAGTTTCTACGCACTTTAATCACGCCTTGATTAACCGTTTCAGGAGTAATCTCTGGAGGAGATTGAACATTCCCTCCGGCACTTGGCACCGGTTGCGGCGGTTTGTTTCCCTGCGCGACTTGCGCGAACAGGAAAACAGGAATTGAAAACAGTATGAGTAAAAGTGACCGCATCTTCTGCCCTCGTTATAGTGTTCCAGCCGGTGCTTTCAATCCGAAAAACGCTCGCATGTCATCTGCAGTGTTGAGTTTCTTCGCAACCTTCTTCAGGGTGAGTACTACTTTCCCTGCAACAGGGAATCTCGAGAAGGGTTCGTTCTCCGCATAGAACAGCTCTCCGTCTTTCACTGCCCACACCAGATTCTCTGAACGTGTGTTGCAATGAAATTCAGAAACCGGGTTCGTGTTGTGATAGTTCATCAGTGTATTCTTCTGACGATCTACATGATAAATGCTCTGGTAACCTGAGAACAATTGATTGTCCGGTCCGTTCATTGTCATCTCAACAATAGAACCTTGCGGCAGATGCTCCGGAGAATCCATATTGTAAATCCCAAAGCCGCTCAATGTGAAAGCACGCTGTGTGTTATACGCCATCGTTCCGCTCGCACCCAATGAAGCAATCATCGCAGGTGTAAGCTCAGGCATAGGATAACCTGCCCCATTGTTTCCATACTGCGCGCGATTAGAAACCCAAGTGCTGTATTTTGCACTGTCTGCAAGGTACTTTGCATGCGCCTTATCGTAATTCGCCAGCGCTTTGTTGTATTCCTCTCCATCAAGAACAGGATAAACGTCGAGTTCCACACGCTTCTGCCCTTTGGTAAGATTCAATTTGTATTTCGATTCCCCATTACCACGGC
>CAYUTR010000184.1:0-9809 GCA_964447465.1 uncultured Chryseobacterium sp. | reverse complement strand
TTGTACGCGCCTGCTTCCTTTTTCGGGTAGCTGTTCGCTTTGTAATATGCTGCGGCAATCATCAGACTATTCTGCGCTTCGTCGGAGTATGCAAACGTGTGGAGAATATTTGCACGCAACATAAAACAACGCGCCTCCAGCATCGTGTGTGCTGTGTTGTTTAAAGAGAGGGCGGCTTCGTTGAGAAAGTCGATGGCAATCGGGTAATTTGCTGCTTGGTAATAATAGTATCCCTGAATAAAGTTTACGAAAGCGTGAAGGGAATCATCCTGTGCAAGCGAATCAAGACGCTTGCATTCATCGATTGCTTTTGGATCAAGCGGGTGCGGTTGTGTGTGCAGAATTAAATAGCAATAGGCCAACTGGTGACGAAGCTGATCAGCGGTTTCCGTACTGCTTGGCAGTGGTGTAAGCAGTTGCAGTTCGAGTCCGACCGTGTCCTGCGTTTCAATTTTCACCGTCATCTGATCAAACCAGACGAATGAACCCACCTGCGCATGTAGCGCGAAACATCCCGTAATGAGAAGAAGTAAGGAAACTAAGAAGGCTTTCAATGAGATTAAAGATAATCTCATTCCACAGAGATCAATTGAATCTTCTGAAAATATATGTGGATTACTTCTTCAGCCGGAAACTGATGGTAACTGTTGTGCCTTTACCGTTTTCGCTTTCAATGCGCAATACTCCACCATGGGCGTTCACAACACTGTGCGCCAATGGAAGTCCCAGTCCTGCACGTCCCGGCCGAGTGGTGAAGAACGGACGGAATACATTCTGCAGCGTGGTGAAATCTATTCCGTGACCATTGTCATTCACTGTCAGGAATGCAGTTCCATCTTTCACTACGGTGGTGATGGTAATTTCTCCATTGGCATTTCCGTCCAGCGCATCAAATGCGTTGGTTATTATGGCCACGATGGCAGGAGGAAATTTCTCCCGATCGAATGGAAGTACAATTGATTCTTCGGAATACTTCTGAATAATTTTCGCATCCGTGTTGTAATTTGCCGGAAGAGTTGCGATTGCCTGATGAATGAGCTCGTTGAGATCTTCGTCTTTTGTCCGCAATGCAATGTTGCCCGTTGCAGTTGAAAAACGATTAATTACGTGATTTAACTTAGCAGAAGATCGTTCGAGAATATCGAGGTAAGATTTTCCGTCTTCACTATTACCAACAGCCTGTCTTATCGGTTCGAGACTGAGTACAATGCCGGAGAGTGAATTTCGGATGTCGTGTGAAAGTACCCGTGCAATGGCTGCAAGATCATTATATGAATACAGGTTATTACCGCCACCATGACGGAGGTATCGTGCGCGCGAAGTAACAAATCGGGCACGTTCAACGGCTGCTTCTACTGTAAGTCTGTCGCGTAAAATACAATCTGCCGCACCATTTCCAAGCGCCAACTCAGCTTCGCCGAAATCAGATGCGATTGCAACGAGTGAAGAGGCCGGTGATATTTTCGCCAGTGCCAGAAGATTGTCAGACAAGGAAGGACTTGATTCAGACTTCCCAACGTAAATTACATCGACAGGAATATTGCGCAGATAATCTTCTGCTCCTTTCAACGTAGTATGTACCATGCACTGAAATGACGCAGGCAGCACCGGAAAATTTTCGCTCTCGAAAATCAGTACACTGATCATTCCTTTGACGGTGGGGGTCATAAACAATTTACTTTATTTTTTTCTGAATGAGAACTTCGGCCGGTTAATCTTGTCCTCATTGTACAACTCAAGTCGCCCATACTTTGTAATCACCACAGGAACATCTTTTTTCACAATATCCGTGAAAGAGGTAATTGTTCCCTTGAGAACAAAGCTATAATTCATCTCATCCCTATCCAAAATTATCCGGGTAATAACGCCAAACTTATTTGTTACTACCAGGTGTACCGGAACTACCAGCATAGTTGAATCCAGTGCATCAATGGTAATATTGTCGACAGTCCCATCCATGTTGAGATTATCCCCACCCTGAAGATGATAAGAAAGGTTCTCCATCTGAAGTACCCGGGGATTCTGATTCCACAATGTAAGATGGTACAGCAGATCATATTCTCCATCTTCTTTACCAACGTATTCGATCTGCCGGATAAAGAGCTGCGGAGGAATAGGAACTCTCACAGGAAGCCGTTCAGTTATTTCCGTCGTCATCTCTCCGAATATGGTTGAATAAACGAAGACTCCTTCCAACCGTAATCCGACCGAATCTTCTCCCTGGTGTTCACGGATCTGACCCATGATTTTTGCCAATGGAAGAGTGCAGTACAATTCTTCCGTTTTTAACTGATTTCTACCGAGCGTTTTTAATGAATCATTCTTATAGGAGAGAATGAGCGTTGTATCATCATAAATATTTATTACAACACTGCGTAATTCAATGTTCCAGTATCTCTTGTTGCGAACCGTGAGGGTAAATTTTATAAATGCACTGTCATTGAGCAATGCGACTTCCGCCAGTTGCACTTTTTCCACAACAGGCATTGTTGCCTTAATCAGTTTCTTCCGATAAACTACAACAATTACGATGATCAAAGCGAGGGCTACAAGAATGTACTTCTTTTTTCCAGATGCCATCTAATCTTTATCCTTCCGGCGTTTCTTTGGTTCTTTGTCGTCTTTGTTCCGATTGAACAATTTTTCGATAAAACCTTTCTCTCCATTGTCTTCCGCCACAGTTTCAATACTGACGTCATTATCCAGTGATGGTTTTAATGCTTCAATGAAGGCGTTTCTCAGAACGGAGAACAGCGCTTCGACCAAGGCCACATCCGGTTTTGTAAACTTCCCTTTGAATTCTACTTTGGTTGCAAATTGATCTTTCGGCTGATTAGAAAGTATTTCGGTCGTGCCTCCGATGAAAGCTTCCCACGCAATCTGAAGAACGTTTCCTTCTTCCTTGCTTAAATCCAATACCTTAAGATCATTGATCAAAGGCTTCACATATCCGGTGAATTCACCATCACGTGCAGCGATCTCCGTATACAATCCCATACTACCTGTCTCCACGTCAAAATTTCCATACGCGTGGAAGAAATTATTGAAATGCGTTAGCTCCGTATTTGTTAGTGTCGCATCAAGGTCGAAAGTAGGATTTTTGTTGAGCGGATCGAGCAAGGTGTTAACTGTGAGCTTGCCATTATGCAAGACAGCGTCCATTTTAATCGACGCGGGAAGACTGGTATCTGTGGTATCGGATTCATTCGTTAGTCCCGTGCCTACAATGTTCACTGCAGTCAGCGGAACATCCACTTTTGGATCTCTCCCCAGATCGATGTAATGAATTTCTCCGTTATTCACCGAAAAGCGATTGATGCGCAGTGGCATGAAATCATTCACCAGTTGTATAAAATTCGCCGAGTCGTCTTTTATTTCACCTTTGCCAATCTCTTTACCCAATGTATAATTGAGAATAGGTTTTTCAAATTCTACCTCACCCACGAGTTTTCCGTCGAATATTGCATCCCACTCCACAGAGAAATCAATGCGTGGTGCAGAAAAGTAAGGTGTTGTATCCTTATCTTCTACGTTATTGATGTAGATGTCGTTAATAACATATGCACCACGATACAAGTTGAGGTCAATGTCCTCGATGTGGCCGTAATATCCGTCAAGCGTTGCCAGTTTTTGGTTCGCATAATGAAGAATTACATACGGCATCGCAATTCGCACGCATAGCAGTACTCCTACGATCACCACAATCACTTTCCACTTTCTTTTCCGGCGTTTCAGGTGGTCCGGGTGATTTTTATCCTTAACAGGTTCCATTTGAATTGAGTTGATTATTACATCGTTGGCGAAACAATAGTTGGAAAACCGTGCCAAAGCGGTTTCGTTTTTGCAGGACTCCACAAAACGAACTGCATGAAATTCAGACTTCCTGAAAACAAAGCCATAGAATTTATTCGTGAAACCGCGCATGGATTTCAATCGGACAAAGTGCTGAAACTGGCCGCAGCACTTGCTTTCACCACACTTTTTGCCTTGCCCGGATTACTCATTATCGTCCTGTGGTTGTGTTCCGTTTTTTATTCTCCATCACAAATGCAGGATAGTTTTATTTTGCAGATGAACGCTTTGCTCGGAAAAGATGCAGCTCTTCAGTTACAGGAAGTCCTGATACACACCAAATTCGATTACACGTCACTTTGGGCGAAAGTGCTCGGAATTGTTGTCCTTGCAATCAGCGCAACTGGAGTATTCGGTGAGATACAGGATTCAATCAATTCGATTTGGGGATTGCAAACCAAACCACGGGCAGGTGTACTGAAAATATTCATCAATCGCCTGTTGTCATTCTCCATTATTGTGTCACTCGGTTTCATACTGGTTGTGTCACTTATCGCCAATGCACTCATCTCTGCATTGTCTGATAATATTCACGCGCATTTTTCGTGGATCCCGGTTGAATTATTTTATGCTTTGAACCAGGTGGTAATGGCGATAGTACTTATACTTCTTTTCGGAACTATTTTCAAAGTTCTGCCCGATGCGAAGCTTCATTGGAAGGACATTTTCTTTTCTGCAGTGATCACCACCATTTTATTTATGGGAGGAAAATACGTGATTGAATATATTCTCGGTCATAACGCAACGATCAGTATGTATGGCTCTGCAGGTTCTGTAATTATCATTCTTCTCTGGGTATACTATTCCTCAATAATCCTGTACGTGGGGGCAGAAATGACACAGGTATGGATAAAGATGAAAGGAAGAAAAATTCAACCGAACCGTTATTCCGTTTGGGTGGAGAAACACACCGTACAGGTCGCATCGAATACGGAAGTAGAGAAAAACAACACACCTGAAAAACCCGCTAAAGGCAAGGTGGCATAAATGTTTCTGCTTTCTTTTTCTAAACTAATAACGACAATCATGGGCAACCTGTTATATGCTATCGCGGTGATATTGGTCATCGTATGGGCAATCGGATTTTTCGCATACAGCACATCCGGAATTATTCACATCCTTCTGGTCATTGCGGTAATTGCAATTCTGCTGCGACTCATTCGCGGAAATAATGTCTGACGAAGTCAGAGGAACAAATAAAGTCCTGTTCAATGACGGGACTTTTTTTGTGGGGAACATTTCGATTCTGCCCAGCAGGGTCAACACTTTGGGGAAATACCTCTACAATTATTCTAATAGCCGTATTTCAGCTAAAGTTATGCGCTCAATAGAAACTGTACCGGCAACAACGATGGCACAATCTTGTAGTAAGAGTAAATCAAAACATACCAAGGAGTAATCAAAACATACAAGCCATGAACAAGAAATTATTAGCACTAGTAGGAGGAGCCGGAGTAGCAGCAGGAGTCCTCCTCGCTCCAGATAAAGGTTCAAGAACCGTTAGTAAACTCGCCGGCAAAGGAAAGAAGTTGGTTGATGGAGTCAAAAAGTCTGCATCAGGAGAATTCGCCTCGGCAAAAAAGAGCATTGCTTCTAAAGTGGAAGATGTGAAGAAAGCCATCAGCGCACGCGCGAAATCGGTTGTGAACGCATCCCTGAAAGCAGAAGAAAGAATGCATAAGAAAGTGAGCGGAGCAATCCGTAGCGCAGGAAAAGCAGTTGGCGTTGCCGAAAAAAAAACCGTGAGCCGGAATGGGGCTGCTAAAAAAGCAGTGCAAGCAAAAGTTTCCCGTGTGAAAAAGGCTATCGCTAAAAAAGCGAAGTCGGCTGTCAAAGGAACTGCACGTAAATCAGCACGCGCTTCAAGATAAACTATGACTCCTGACGAGCACATAGAAGATCCCCAAACAGAAATCGGACAGTTGTCTGATCATCTCCGCGAATACATTGGTATACGTCGCGAGCTGTTTGAACTGAAGTTGTGGGACAAGCTGTTCAGCACAGCATCCGCAGCGATCACGTGGGCTATCATTGCTTTCCTGGGAGTCATTTGTGTTGTTCTTCTCAGCGTAGCTGCAGCATATGGAATCGGAGCAGCATTAGGGAAAATCTGGTTAGGATTTCTGATAGTGGCCGGCGCGTATGGACTTCTTGCCACGATTATTTTCATAGGTCGCGATGTACTTGTACAGAAACAACTGACTGACCGGTTTATCGAAAACCTGGTAAATGATGATGATGAAGACGATGAAGAAGATCAGCAGGATAAGCAACAGAAAGCAGCTTAGAAGCCGTATCGCCCAACTGAATCACCAGATGGATGCTAAGGAAGAAGAGCTCAAGGTAGACCTCAAAGAAGTTCACCAGTCGTTGCGTGCGGCGAATATGATACGGAATGCGATTAAAGATATACGCGAACAACCTGAACTTAGAATCGGGCTTGCTCAAGCCGCAGCAGACATGGGTGCGCACGCATTAATTGATAGTGTTGTGTTCCGAAAGAAAAAAGGATTGAAGAATTACCTGATCAGCATACTATTGAAGAAAGTGGCAGACCACTTTATCCTGAAAGACAGGAGCAAAGTGCAACATAATGGTACGATTTGACGTACTTTTAGTAAAACAAACCCAAATGAGACCTGGCAAACGCTCTCGTATTTGTTGGAATTCATTGACCCTAATAACGGGTGTTAAATAACAGACGTTATGCAAAAAATCCTGGTCATTGACGACGATATGGACATCTGTAACCTGCTCGACAGGTTTCTGTCCAAGCATGGATATGCGGTAAAAACTGCGTACAATCCATCAGCAGCTTTCGGGCTGATTAAGAACACAACTTTCGATCTGGTACTTTCCGATTTCCGGTTGGGACACAGCGATGGTCGTGAAATCCTGAAGGCAGTAAAAGAAAAAGATCCTACCACGCAGGTAATCATCATCACGGGTTATTCCGATGTGAAGATTGCTGTTGACGTGATTAAGATGGGTGCATTCGACTACATTACGAAACCTCTTCTTCCCGATGAGATTCTGATGTTAGTTGACAAAGCACTCAACCGAACGGATGATGTGCGTTCCGGAAAAGAAAGCATGTCAAGTTCCGGGCAAAGTACTCCTTCGAAAGGCGTCAACGGTTCTACCGGTGCCGATCCAACTTACATCGCAGGCATAAGTCCGCAGGCAAAAGAAATTGACCGGCAAATCATGCTCGTTGCGCCAACACCATACAGCGTAATTATTTATGGTGAAAGCGGAACTGGTAAAGAATCAATCGCGCATGCTATTCACATGAATAGTTCGCGCAGATCGAAGCCTTTCCAGGCAGTCGACTGCGGAGCACTCACGAAAGAACTTGCGGGAAGCGAATTGTTCGGACACGAGAAAGGCGCCTTCACAGGTGCGCTTACCCAGAAGATCGGCCACTTTGAATCGGCAAACGGAGGTACAATATTCCTCGATGAGGTCGCCAACCTTCCGTACGACACACAGGTTGCACTGCTACGCGTTGTGCAGGAACGTAAAGTGCGTCGTCTCGGTGGACTAAAAGAAATTGAAGTTGACGTCCGCATTCTCGTTGCATCGAATGAACGATTGAGTGATGGAAAGAAATTCCGCGAAGATCTTTATCACCGATTCAACGAGTTCAGCATTAACCTCTACCCGCTTCGTGAGCGTGGAAAAGACATTGAGCTTTTTGCGAATCACTTCCTGAAGCAGGCGACTGCAGAACTTGGCAAAACGATCAATTCGTTTTCACCGGAAGTAATTGCGGTGTTCAACAAATATCGCTGGCCGGGCAACCTGCGCGAGCTGAACAACGTTGTGAAACGTGTTGCACTACTCACATCGGGCGACGAAGTTCGTTTGAATTCATTGCCGCATGAAATTTCTTTCGGAGAGAAGTTCTCCTTTGATGGACCTGCGCATCTTGCAAATGAAGAGTCGCCGAACAAACTGAAATCAGTTGCACTCAATGCGGAATACGAGAAGATTCTTGAAATTCTCAAGCAGGTGAATTACAATAAATCGAAAGCCGCGAAGATGCTCGACATCGACCGGAAGACGCTATACAACAAACTGAAGCAATACAAGATTATGTAACAGTGTAGAAAAAATGTGGAGCGGTCTCCACATTTTTTTTGCCTGTACATCTCAAATAGGCTGATATTCACTGTTAAGCAGCACGGAACGGCATTTGAATTACTGTGTCTAGAATGACTAACACACAGTACTATGAAAACATTACTCAGTTTAGCGCTTGTATTCGCACTCAGTGCGGCGAGTGCGCAGAAGGTGATCGGAGTGCACGGCGGCGTGAACATTAACAACATCAGCAATACTGCCGGTGGCAAGTTGGATAACTCCTCGAGCCTTCAGTCGTTCCATGTTGGTGTAATGGGCAATATTCCGGTATTCATCTTTAGTTTCCAACCAGGCTTGATGGTCACCGGAAAAGGTGGTCGCATCACTTTCGGCGATGAAGCAGGAAGCGGAGATTATTTTGTCGCAGAAACTAATCCATGGTACCTCGAGATTCCTGCAACTTTTAATTTCAACCTGCACTTCGGTGATGCTTCCGGTATGTATCTCGGAGCAGGGCCATATGCAGCAATCGGAATCGGGGGAACAAACCGCGTTTACGGCCGACAGGAAGGAACTACGTTCGCGCACAATGATAAAATAACTTTCGACGGAGAAAAAGGCACCACGCCTGAACATGGAGGCGCGTACAGTTCATTCAATAAGTTTGATTACGGTGCGCGATTTAATGCCGGTCTATTTCTTACACACATGCATTTAGGTGTGTTTTACGATCAGGGCATTTCACGCGCAAACAGAATTTCGAATCCGGACCAAAACGACACTATGCGATTTGGTACACTCGGATTCTCCGCCGGGTTTGTATTTGGTGGAGGATAATAAACCGGGAATAACTACAAACTATGCCTAAGCTGGAGCTTAACGAACAACATACCGTTACAAAAGCCACAATCGCTCTGCTGCTGATTGCACTGATTATTGCATTCACAGTCTTAGGCAAAGCCATAGTTATTCCCGTAATTTTTGCCATTCTGCTGGGAATCGTTTTGCGTCCCGTAGAGAAATTCCTTAACACACGTTTAAAAATTCCGCGTGTCCTCGCGATTCTGATTACGGTATTTCTTTTTATGCTGCTCATCAGCGGACTGATTTTTTTCATCACGTATGAGTTAACGCGATTCATGCACGATCTTCCGGAACTGAAGAAAAATCTGCAGTTGCATTTTATCCGTGTTCAGGTGTGGATTATGCAGACTTTTAACATTCAGTATTCCACCCAGCAAGGATATATTGATTCCGCCACCGAACAGGCCACATCAAATCCAGCTGCAATTGCAGAACGTACAATGAATTCGATAGCGGGATTATTTACGGCTGCAGTAGTCGTTCCGGTTTTGTTGTTCCTCACGATGTTCTACCGCGTGCTTTTTCTCAATTTTCTACTGAAAGTTTTCGGAGAGAAAAATCGCGCAACAGTTGCAGCAATAATCAACGATTCGAAATACGCGATGCAAGGATACATTGGTGGAATCTTCCTTGAGATGCTTACTGTTTCCGTCCTTCAAACCACCGCGATGTGGATAGTAGGAATAAAGTACTTCGTATTCATCGGTCTGGTAACCGGTGTTCTGAATATGATCCCGTACATAGGAATTATGATTGCCGGCGGAATGGGACTTCTCATTGCGCTCGCAACCGGCGCTGAACCGCAGCAGCTTCTTTTTCTGCTTATTGGTTTTGCCTGCGTTCAGGTTATCGACAACAATCTCCTCTTGCCGAGACTTGTTGGACATCGCGTGAGAATCAATGCGTTCTTTTCCATTGCAGGTGTTATCTCAGGTGGAATTATCTGCGGAGTGGCGGGAATGTTTCTGGCGATTCCGCTTATGGCTTTGTTAAAAGTGACTCTCGAC
>CAYUTR010000183.1:0-9855 GCA_964447465.1 uncultured Chryseobacterium sp. | reverse complement strand
TATCGCGACCGTTGGAGTAAAGCGGACCTGATTTTGTCAGCGAAAAATCCGGAACCGTCAACATGAGAATATTCGTTTTCACTTTCAGTGTGGCCTGAATGGTGTCAAGAATAAATTTCAGGTTCGCTGTGAATTGTGCGGAGTCATAATCCTGCACCCAATCGTTTGTTCCAATGCAGATCGTTACGAAGTCGGGTTTCTTTTCGAAGAATACCGGAAGCTCATAACGGATCAGATCTTTGCACGTAAAGCCGTTTCTGGCGGGATTGTCAATCAAACTAAAATTGAATCCCGAATCGACCATGTGCTTCGTGAGCAGTTCCGGCCAGGAATTTCCACTGCTTGATCCGGTGCAAATGGTGTATGAATCGCCAAGCGGCAGGTACTTGATTTCTTTTTCTTTGGATTCTGCTGGTGCGCTATCTGAATTCATACAGGAAATGGAAACGGCCATGACGAGGAGCGGTACAATAAATCGGATTGACATTTTCATAAAGTTCATGCTAAATACTCCATAATTCACCGAAATATACTGTGTTTACCTTCTTGGTGAAACTTTAAGACTTCGGGTCTTCGTGGCAGCATAGATTTTGCCACCAAGACAGGAAGAAGCTAAGTTTCACCAAGTATAATGACATATCCCTCCAACCAAAGGAGATACTATCAGAGTCTGCTTTTACACGCAGAAACTGGATTTTCTTCTTAATTTCGCGTGCCCCGACTAGGGGCACAAACACCGCTAAATTATCATTCCATGAAAGTTGGAGTACCATCCGAAGTATCACAAGGCGAATTAAGAGTTGCTGCAACTCCGAAAACCGTAAAGCGTTTGCTTAAGCAAGGCTTTGAAGTTTACATTCAGCAGAATGCCGGTGCGAAAGCAAATTATTCTGACAAAGAATTTGAAGAAGCGGGAGCCAAAATCGTTCCGGCAGCTTCAGATATCTATGGCAACATGGATATCGTTCTGAAAGTGAAAGAACCAACCAGCGAAGAAGTCGGCATGATGAGAGAAGGTTTGGTTTTGTTAAGCTATTTATGGCCTGCACAAAATCAGGACCTCTTACAAAAGCTGGCTGATAAAAAAGTGAACGCCGTGGCAATGGATGCCATTCCACGTATTTCAAGAGCGCAGAAAATGGATGTGTTGTCGTCAATGGCAAACATCGCAGGTTATCGCGCAGTAATTGAAGGATCTTTTTACTTCGGGCGATTTTTAAACGGACAGATTACTGCAGCAGGAAAAGTAGAGCCTGCGAAAGTGTTGGTGATTGGTGCCGGCGTAGCTGGACTTGCTTCTATTGGTGCTGCCAATTCTTTAGGTGCAGTTGTAAGAGCATTCGATACACGTAAGGAAGTTGCCGAACAGATTGAATCGATGGGCGCAAGTTTCCTTACGGTAGAAATTAATGAAGACGGTGCAACTGCTTCCGGTTACTCAAAAGAAATGAGTAAGGAGTTTATCGAAGCAGAGATGAAATTATTTTTGGAGCAAGCCAAAGAAGTTGACATCGTAATTACCACGGCGCAAATTCCTGGCCGACCAGCTCCGAAGCTGTGGCTCGACTATCATGTCGAAGCAATGAAGCCGGGTTCTGTGATTGTTGACCTTGCTGCTTCAAGCGGTGGTAACTGCGCGTTTACCAAAAACGGAGAAATATTTGTAACGCCAAACGGTGTGACCATCGTTGGTAAATTAAGTCAGTTGCCAACTCAGGCATCGCAGCTTTACGGAAATAACTTGTGTCATTTATTGGATGACATGGGCAAAGCTGAGAAATTCAAGATTGATATGGAAGATGCCGTTGTGTCACGCGCAATGGTTACTTACAACGGAAAAATCAATTGGCCTCCTGCACCGTTACAAGTTAGTCCGACAGCAGGTGGCGGCGCTAAAAAAGTAGTACCACCAACTGCTGAGGAAACTAAAATATCAGAAGTTGCAGCTGCAAAGAAAAAGGCGACCTCAACAATAATCTCGATGATGGTTCTCGGAGGATTGTTATTGTTGGTTGGAGCATTTGCACCTGCAGAATTTATTCAGCACTTCACGGTTTTTGTTCTGGCAATTTTTATTGGATGGCAGGTTATCACTCACGTAGCTCACGCGCTGCATACACCGCTTATGGCTGTTACAAATGCGATCAGCGGTATCATTGTGACGGGAGGGTTGCTTCAAACCAAAAATGATCCGGGAAATATTATGACCATTCTTGCCACTGTAGCAATCCTGGTTGCCACCATTAATATTGTCGGCGGTTTCGTTGTTACTCACCGCATGTTGAAAATGTTCCATAAATAAGAATGCATATGTTTATCGCTAAGGAAATACAAACAGCAGCATACTTATTCGCGAGTATCCTGTTCATTTTAAGTTTGAGCGGACTATCATCACAGGAGTCTGCTAAGCGCGGCGTTCTTTTCGGAATTGTCGGAATGATCATTGCAATTCTGGCAACCGTATTCGGCGAGGGTGTCGAGGGTCAGATTTTCATTCTTGCTGCTATTGCCGTTGCTTCTGTAATCGGAATCCTGGTGGCGCGGAAAGTGGAGATGACAGGCATGCCGCAACTGGTTGCTATCCTTCACAGTTTCGTAGGCTTAGCAGCTGTATTGGTTGGTATCGGTTCTTATCTCGATCCTGAAACACAGAAATTGACCGGCGCAGCACACACCATTCACCTGGTTGAAGTCTTTGTCGGAATTTTTATCGGAGCAATCACATTCACCGGTTCAATCATCGCATGGGGAAAACTAGACGGTAAAGTGCCTTCCAAGCCGTGGAGTTTTGCCGGACTTCAACTGATGAATTTAATTCTGTTCATTGCTTGTGTTGTTTGTGGAGTTTTATTCTGTCAAGCGGAGGGAACAAGTGGTCTGCTGTATCTGTGGATCATGCTCGCTATTTCTTCTTTTATCGGTATTGTTTTAGTTATGGCAATTGGCGGCGGAGATATGCCTGTAGTTGTTTCCATGTTAAACTCGTACTCGGGATGGGCAGCAGCTGCGGCTGGTTTTATGTTGAGCAACGACTTGCTAATTGTTACCGGAGCATTGGTAGGAAGCTCGGGTGCTATTCTTTCCATGCACATGTGCCACGCCATGAACCGTTCGTTCTTCGCGGTAATTTTTGCAAGCGCAAGTCTTGGTCCTAAAGGTGAGAAAAAAGCAATTGAAGGAGAAGTAACCGCATTGAATCACGACGAGGTTGCCAACCTGCTGAAGGAAGCAAAATCAGTTGTAATTGTTCCCGGTTACGGAATGGCCGTTGCAAAAGCGCAATTTCCGATTTACGATATGGTACAAACATTACGTAAAGCAGGAAAAACTGTACGCTTCGCAATTCACCCGGTGGCGGGCCGCTTACCGGGCCACATGAACGTTCTATTGGCGGAAGCAAACGTACCGTATGATATTGTTCTGGAGATGGACGAGATTAACGAGGACATGCCAACCACGGATGTAGTGATGGTAATTGGTGCGAATGATGTTGTAAACCCAAGTGCACAGGATGATCCGGCATGTTCCATTTACGGAATGCCTGTTATCGAAGCCTGGAAAGCGGAGAAAGTAATCATCATGAAACGCTCTATGTCGGCAGGTTATTCTGGCGAAGACAATCCACTCTTCTACAAACCGAACTCAGAGATGTTGTACGGTGATGCGAAGACGAGTGTGGAGAAGATTTTGAGTTATCTGAAATAAGAAATCAGCAGTGCGAATGTTTCAATTTGATTGATATTGAATCTGCGCAACCATTATCCTTTCTGGATTCTACTTTTTATTATCATCATCCAACGGGTGGTGGTGCTTTTCGTTTTTAACGCAGAGTACACCGACAGCGACCAATCGCTTATCTGGCTAATTGCTAAAGATTATTCCGAAGGGAATTTTCACCACCCCTTCATGTACGGGCAGGATTACAATTACATGATTGAGGCATTTTTTGCTGTACCATTTCTATGGTGCAATGTGCCGGTGGAGTACGCGCTTCCGATCGTGACAAACATCCTTGCCATCGCGCCGTTCATCAGTTGGGCATTCTGGTTCAAACGTAAGAAGAGAAATTTAGCAGCTGTTTTCCTGCTGGCCATTCCACTGTTGCTGCCCATCAGTTATGCGCTGATTACTTCAATGCCCCGGGGATTTATCAACGGACTTGCCTTCTTCGCACTCTGGCCGTGGATAGAAAATGTTCAACGAGCCGGGTTGCGTTATGCACTGTGCGGAGCATTGCTTGCCGGAGCAATAGTCACGAATGCAAATGTAATTTTCGTTGCTGTTTTACTTGGCGGACTTGCATTTTTTCAATCCACGAAAAAAGTGCAGTTCATCATGTTTATTCTGTTGGGTGCGAGCATTCCGGCTTTACTGCATCTGGGTGCAAAAACATGGGTGAGCAACCGACCCGATGAAATTCTGCATACAGCCTGGGGACTTGAATGGACATCTGATTATTTTATGCAGGCAGTCTCAGTTCTTCCTATATCACATTTCAAAGGGGTGATACCGTTTACAGAAACGTACGCGCATTTAATGTGGTTCCTGTTTCCGGCGTTGTGTATTTACGCATTTGTGAAAAAGAAATACTCCTTAGCTATTTTGCTTGGAATCATATGTGCCGGCGTAATAATTTCATTTGGAATCAACAAAGTGAACGACGGTACAAGTAATATTTTTTATCCGGCATCACGGATGTTTTTGGCCTTGCCATTGGTGCTCGGGATTACTCTTGCTGCATTTCTTGATGATCGTTATGTGAAACAGATTTCACTTGGACTAATCGTCATAGCAGGAGTTTTCACCAGTGTGCAGTTATTAGGAATACGCGAAACTATTTCGACAGAAGTCTTATCTGCAGAAAGTATTCCGCTGAAAATAGAACAGATTGGTTCTTTGAAAGTGAAGACCGCGGAGTTGCGTGCTTTCGCCATAACCAACTCCATAACCTATTTCGCAGGAGCCGGATATCCGATGATGTATGGCGAGCAACAAAATTTATTTCATGTCGGCGAATGTTGGTTCGACGATTTCCCAAAATGTGCGTTACCCGAATACGAACGCAGACGTTGGGTGTCCGACGCTTTTCTCCCACTCAAGACAAAAACTACAGCATGGATTGGTGGCGACGACTGGCAATGGAGTCGGATTAATTCTAATGGCCCTCCAGTGAATGTATTTGATGTGGCCGGTATGAAAGTCTACATCGTACGGAGTGATTCACTAACCAACCGACAAGTTCTGTTACTTCATGGAAAGCAGAGTGCAATTGGCGAATGAACGTGCCCGCAGCGAAGATTGAGGCTCTCACAACAAGCGACCATCTCGGTTCTCAATTTCTTCACCCGCTGGATAAACCCATGGTTCGACAGGCTCACCACAGGCGCGGCTGAAGAAAACCTCGATACAAGTCAAAGTCGAATTGCTTTTATCCGCGAAATCTGCGGCAATTTTCTTTGCGGTCCTTTGCGCCGGAGCCTGTCCTGAGCCTGTCGAAGGGCGCCTTTGTAGTTATTGACCAAGAAGGTATCGGTCTCACTACAAGCCACGATCTAGGTTCTCACAAATCTGTGTCTTTTCTGTAACATCCGTTTTTTTCTGTGTTCCTTTTAAAAGCCTCTATCTCTTCAGAAACGGCGTCTTAAACTCTCTACCTTCTTGCTGAATGTAAACATTATAATATCCATCACTCAACGTAATCACATTCACAACTCCTCTTCCACTACCATCTGTCGATGTCTGCTGATTCAACACCAGCTTTCCCTGCATATCGTAAACCTTTACCGTACAAATCCCTTTGATCGGCGATTCAAACATCAACACATCACTCGTCGGATTCGGATACAAGGAAAATGTAGTGGGCAAAGTTGGCTCTGGAACATTGCTCAACGCTGCACTATCAGTAATGATCCACACATACGGATCAAAGATCAACGAGTCAGCAGCAAAGCCCAATGGAATTGTAAACTGTTGTCCACTCACATTATGCTGAACACGAATTAAAGTGTCCTGCGTTCCATTTTTGAAATACAATGGAATCGGTAATTCAAAAAACGAAACCGAAGCATCAGATTGTGTTTGGTTTACTGTCGCTGTCACAACATTGGCTGTATCCTGCGACCATGTAATCGTGTACGTCGGAAATCCTTCACCGAAAAACCAATCATCAAAATACCACTGCAGATTTTGTCCCGATGCAGTTTCCATGTGTTGCTGAAAGAGTGCAGTAGTTGCAAAACCATAAGCACACACCGGATCATTCAGGTAATTATTTACACCCGCATACCATGCGCTGTCACCAATCACCCAACGCAACTGATGCAACACCATCGCACCTTTCGCATAAGACAATCGCGGATCGAAAATGCGTGAAGCAACGGTTGTATCATCTACCCAAACAGAACCATCCGGTAGGGAAGTAGTGTAGCTCATGTTTGCATTCAGCCATGGATACCAATATTGTGTGGGCGTATAATGCTCGTAACACAATCCGCTCAGGTACGTCGCGAATCCTTCATTCAGCCAGATGTCTTCCCATGTAGCGCATGTAACCTTATCGCCGAACCAATGATGCGCGAGTTCATGTGCATGAAGTTCGTACCAAAAGCCACCAATGAACGTGATGGTCTGATGTTCCATTCCTCCGCCGAAATTGCATTGGGCGTGACCGTACTTTTCATCTGCGAAAGGGTAAAGTCCGAATAAGGAATCGAACAGCAGCATCTGCGGTACAATGTCTTGTTGTAATGCGAAATGTGCAAACGCAGAATCTTCCGGGTAGATATAATTCACTACGTCAACCGTATCACCTGCAAAAGGAACACTGAACGTGAACACCGAATAATCCGAGACTGCAAAACAAACCAGGTACGCTGCAATCGGGTGACGATGTTTCCATGTCCATTGTCTTTGCACCGCGAATGTGACATCATTTGTGAGAAGACCATTGCTGGCTACTTCGTACCACAACGGAGCAGTGACGAGGATGTCAATCGAATCAATTTTATCGCTGAGATTCTGCTTACACGGCCACCAGTTCATTGCGCCATAAGGTTCAGACAGTGTCCACATCACCGGATCGTTGTTGATTCCATGAACGTCCAGCTGAAATCCACGAATGCTTGTATCCGGCGCACCATGATAATACACAGAGACTGAATCAAGCACGCTCGCAGGCAATGTAGCGCCAAGCTGAGCATTCAGAATATTGAACGCGTGAGAAAACAAAACCGCATTTCCGTTGTACACGATACTATCCACCGTAAGCACCACCGACAAATCAAATTCTATGGTAGTGATAGATTGGTTCGGAACAAAATGCGTGGTGATTTTTCCATCAATGTAATTCACTATCGGATCGACTTGCCATTCGCAGCGCTGGTAAACGAAATCGGAGTTGTTTACGGCTTGAATGGAAGGAGGAGTACTACGTTCGTGCTGCTTGCATTCGTTGCGGGCAAGTTGGGATAGGTAAGATTGAGCTTTCAAACTTCCAACTAGCGCTATCATGACAAGAAACAGAAGTGATCTCATACACTAATTTACGACAATAAATTCTGAGGACATAAAAAGCCCCAATCAGGTCAAAGACTCATTTGTTTTTCGCGTTTATTTTTTCCTCAAATCAATATCCTTATGACTGATCACACCACCATTTTCATCATATTCCGTTTCCTTTCCAAGCCGTTCGCGATTAAAGAATACTTTCTTCAATAGTGTTCCATTTGTCCTGTACACAAAAGAGTACGTGTCTCCGTTTTTTAGAGTATAACGATAGAAAGTCCTCGTTCCGTTAACGCTATATGATTGCTCCAGATAAAGCAGCGAGTCAGGTAAACTCCCGCACTCAGGATGTAATAAATAAAACTGTTGACTCTCTCTTGAATCGCCTAGTTGTCCATTATCATACCACCATTGATCGCATTCGTACCACTTTCCATTATGCAAGGCTTTGCGTTCAAAATCGCGGGGACGTCCCAATGAGTCATAAGAATCTCTGACTTGGTAATCTGGCCTGTCGACATAAACGACTTTTTTTGCTCCGTTCTTATAGAAACTGTATCGTTCCAGTTCTTTAGTTGACTTCGCCTCCTGAATAGTAGAGTCCTCGAGAATTCCATTCTCAAAATAGCGGCAGAAAACATCAACAGCACCTGATGAATATTTATTCTTTGCAGCAGTATATTTTGAGAGTAATTTACGATCTTCTGAATCGTAATATGTCAAAAAGCTACTGACATATACGTCCCCGTAGAACCATTCTTGTGCTAAATTTCCGCTTTCATACCAACTATAGCCGATTCCAATTGGTTCGGAAAGTCTGCGTTTGTACTGGTCGGATTTTCCACCGCCAACATTATATAATTCATATCTCTTTGTAGCAACATACCAGGTGCTGTCTCTTCTGTTACCATTACAATGCCAATGAAGAGAAGCTCCTACCTGCGTGTATCGTTTGAATGGTTCATCCCAGACTGTAATGAGCGGATCCGGATCACCGCCATTATAAGCGATCCACGATTTTGATACCGTAAAATATGAGTCCGTCGTTTCTAATTTCTGTCCGTAGTTTTTGTACGTTTCCTCGAAAATCTTCTGACCAGAATAA
This sequence comes from uncultured Chryseobacterium sp., assembly GCA_964447465.1. Taxonomy (GTDB): domain Bacteria; phylum Bacteroidota; class Bacteroidia; order Palsa-965; family Palsa-965. The sequence continues at coordinate 1,247 of CAYUTR010000183.1, read as the reverse complement.
CAATACGCACGGATAAACAATACTTCATGTCCGTCGGCCCGGTCGAGGCTATACACATATTTAGTTCGCAACTTGCTGTGATCCTTGTCAAAATAGTAGCAGTAAACTATGCTGTCTGCATACACGTTTCGTACAACATTGTTGGTGTCGGGTTTCAATACTGTGTCGCTTTGTATTGGGGAAAATATCTGAGCGCAACATTTATTATCAAAGCCACATGAGAAAATGAAGAACAGACCGACCTTCAATGCGAACAACGAAAGACGTAGCATATTACAATTTACACAAAAATGCCGTAATCTCTCGATCACGGCATTCTTCATTTCTTAACGTAGGCTATTTCCTATCGCCTATTTCCTATTACCTAATAAGTCATCCCGAGATTATAGAAAACAAATGCCCAAATATCCGCCCACTCTTCAATCTGCTTGGTCGTTGGTTTTCCTGCACCATGACCTGCGTTCTTGTCGATACGAATCATCACTGGTTCTTTGCCTTTTTGGTTCGCCTGCATAGTCGCTGCGAACTTGAAGGAGTGTGCCGGAACAACGCGATCGTCGTGATCACCTGTTGTAATCAACGTCGCTGGATATTCTGTTTCCTTCACATTGTGCAAAGGTGAATAGGCCATCAAGCACTTAAATTGTGTTTCATCTTCGCTAAGACCATAATCACTTGCCCATGCACGGCCAATCGTAAAGCGATGATAACGCAGCATGTCGAGTACACCAACCTGCGGAATGCAAACCTGAAACAGATCAGGACGCTGTGTTTCTACTGCGCCGATGAGCAACCCTCCGTTCGAACGGCCGGTGACAGCAAGCTTGTCTTTGTTCGTGTATTTTTCAGCGATCAGGAATTCACTTGCCGCAATGAAATCGTCAAATACATTCTGTTTGTTGCAGAGAATTCCACCCTGGTGCCACTTCTCACCGTATTCATCTCCACCACGAATGTTTGCTACTGCATACACACCACCGCTTTCAAGGAACACGCAACGGTCAATTCTGAATTCAGGTGAATAGTGAGAATTGAATCCGCCGTAACCAAAAAGGAAAGTAGGATTGTTTCCATCCATCGCAATTCCTTTTTTGTGCGTAACGAACATCGGAACTTTTGTTTTGTCTTTGCTTTCAAAGAAAACCTGTTCTGTTACATAATCATCCGATTTGAAATCGCACTTCGGTTGGAAGAACAATTCGGTCTTGCCAGTGTTCAGATTGTACTTGTAAATGGAAGGCGGACCG
>CAYUTR010000182.1:0-9894 GCA_964447465.1 uncultured Chryseobacterium sp. | reverse complement strand
CGGTGCCTGCGATTACATCGACAGCGGCATCATCAAAGCGCTCAAAGAACGTCGACTAAATTCTGTAGCCGCTTTCGTTTGCTTTCCAGATTCGCAGGAACGTATCGAGAAACTGATAAAGTTTCGTAAGGATGAAGGTGTTAACTTTTCAATCGGACTTCACTTCTCCGGAACTGCAGGATATCCGCTTACGGCTGCAAAATCATTGCGCGAAAATGCAATCGATCCGAATTCACCTTTCAAGGGTCCGGATAAATTCTTCGACGGCACGAAATACGATCGCAACGAAATCGGAGAAGAAATCGAAGCGCAGATTCACGCGATGGAAGCAATTCTGCATGATTGCGGTTACGATAAAGTCACTAAGCAGATCGATTGTCTTTCGAATCACCACGGTGTTGTGTACATCGATAATCTTCTGTTCCGCGATTACATACGTATGGCAGAGTTCTTTTGTATTCCTATTCGTAGCCCGCAACCATGGAGTACGTCGAAACTCAGTAAGCTGAATCTTGATCGGAAGATGTTCAATCCAGCTGTGCGCGAAGGACTGAAACTCGGATTTCTCCAGCGATTCTGGTCGGCGCCGGGATCAAAAACACGCGTGAAGCTTGCAGATGAACGCGGTTTGCTTTTCCCTTATTGTCTGCTCGATGAATTTTACGGACAGCCAAGTGCAGGATATCTACAGTACCTCCTGAACAATTACAGCAAGAAAAGTTTCGCTGCTGAGTTTATGTTTCATCTCGGTGATAAAACGTTGCGTTCAACTGCGGATCCGAAAAAACTTCCTGGAATTAATTTCGCGTACTTCGATCATCGCGAACATGAATTGGCAGAATTGATTTCTACACCGCTTCCTTCGTTGGTGAAGAATAACAATATTACGATGTGTACGTTCCGGGATTTGGATGTGGATGATTCACTCGAACCAAGATAATTCAACCACCAAGACACCAAGGCACCAAGTGATCGTGGCTCACGAGATTGCTTCGACAAGCTCGCAATGACTTGGTGTCTTGGTGTCTTGGTGGTAGATTTTTGTGTGCCTAGATGTGCTTTTCCGCGTGATACGAGCTTCTCACAAGCGGACCACTCTCCACATAACGAATTCCGATTTCCAAACCGATTTGTTTGTAGAGCGCAAATTTTTCCGGATGAACGAATTCCTTCACCGGTAAATGTTTTTTTGTTGGTTGTAAATATTGACCTATCGTCATTACGTCAACGCCAACGTTGTGGAGGTCGTGCATGGTCTCAAAAACTTCTTCATCAGTTTCTCCGAGACCAACCATGATTCCGGATTTGGTTCTGCAACCGCCGTCGTGCAAATATTTCAGCACCGCAAGACTGCGATCGTATTTTGCTTGTATGCGAACCTGCTTTGTGAGGCGACGAACTGTTTCCATATTGTGCGAAACAATTTCCGGTTTTACATCAACGATGCGCTGAACGTTGTGCATTTCTCCTTTGAAATCGGGAATCAAAGTTTCAAGAGTTGTTCCCGGACTTACACGTCGCACTGCGCGAATTGTTTCGGCCCAGATTTCTGATCCGCCATCTTTCAGATCATCGCGATCAACAGAAGTAATCACGCAATGTTTTACTTCCATCAGCTTCACTGAGTCAGCAACACGTTCCGGTTCTTTCAGGTCAGCAGCAAGCGGACGACCGGTTGCAACCGCACAAAATCCGCATGAACGCGTGCAGATATTTCCGAGAATCATAAACGTTGCAGTCCCTGCGCCCCAGCATTCGCCCATGTTCGGACAATTTCCACTCTCGCAAATTGTATGAAGCTTGTGCTCGTCAACGAGCTTGCGCACCTTGAGATACTCTTCTCCGGTCGGCAATTTTACTCTGAGCCAATCTGGTTTTTTGATTCTTGATTCTGTGGTCATCATAATTCGTTCTTGCTGATTGTCACCCTTCGACTACGCTCAGTTTGACAATCAAAACCACTTCCGTCCCATGCTGAACTGCAGGTAAAGCGAAAGCAAAACCATTTGTTCTTTTTCAGTCGCCATGATTTTCACAGGCGTGATAAAAACATCAGTGACGAATCCGACTTCTACGAAACGTATTTCCGTGTCCATAGGACCGTACTCGAAGTTCAGTCCAATCTTCGCGTAGCCACCCGGACGAATTCCTAGTTCACTCAGTCCACGTACAAATGGTGCGCGTCCGTAAATGTTATCAGGGAAATGCTGATCGGGATCGTAACGTTCAGTAACAACAAGTTTCTGTCCCGGAATCTGATTGTCGTAAAGTATCTCGAGATAAATCGGTTTCGCTAATCCTATCGATGCTCCAACGAAACCTACGTAGCGGATTTCAACTCCGTTCTTATCCGGTTTGGTATAAATCGTATTCTGAAATCCAATTCCTGTTCTGAAAATGAAAAGGCTGTTGAGCTTTCCGTAGTAGTAACCTTTCGCGTTATCGTAGAACGGGTTTGTCACTTTCACTTCTTTCGGGTGACGATAATTTACGAGATCGAATTCCCAAACTCCTTTACGTGCCGCAGTTACGTGTTTGCATCGACGGTAATTAACTCCGAAACCATGAGAGTTGATGATGATTCCACCATTCGCTTCATTGCGGTAGAGCAAACCGATATCATCGTAGAGATTGGCGTTGGTCTGCACGATCTGCGTATCAACCTGTGCAAAAAGTGCAGGAGCCGAACAGATTACAAACAGAAACAGGAGTCGAATTCTCATACAAATGTTCACCTTTGCCTTATCAACGCACGAACTGCCAGGAACTTGTGCGTCTCTAACAAAGTTAGCAAGAAAATTAATCGATTTTACAGCCATAAACCATGTCTAAAATTGCCGAAACCGAGTATCTCGGAGGACTAAGAACCTCATCAGTACACCTGCAGTCGGGACAAATTGTAATTACTGATGCGCCCACCGACAATAATGGTCGCGGTGAAGCTTTTTCCCCAACTGATTTATTGTCCACGTCACTGGCGTGCTGCATGATTACTATAATGGGAATTGTGGCAAATAGACACAACATCAATATCGACGGGACCAAAGCCGAGGTTGTGAAGATCATGGGTACAGATCCTAGACGAGTGATTGAAATCGGGGTTGCTTTGACGGTTCCGGGGAAGAATCTCGCGGACAAAGACAAACAACTTTTGGAGAATGCAGCGTTTACTTGTCCGGTGGCGAAGAGCCTACATCCGGATCTCAAACAAACTGTCAACTTCACGTGGCTCTGATTTTTACCACATAGAAAAATTTGAGGTTTGTTGTTTGCTAAGTGGTTTCGCGAAAAGCGACCCCCCCCACATAGATCACATAGGGAAGTTCTAACCTGTTAATCTGGCACTTCCCTATGTGTACTCTGTGGGAAAGCGGCTTGCCGCGCCTTTAGAAAACAACAGAACATGAAAACTATGTGGTAAAAAAAAGGCCTCCTTATGGGAAGCCTTGTTAACGAAATCAAGTTCGTTTAAGAATTTACCTGCTCTACCTTGGAACTTTTCGAAGTGTATGCCTCACACTTTTCTTTGCTCTTACAAGATGTTACAGAAACAGCAATCACGAAAAGAGCAAGAGCTGTGATTAATACATTTTTCATTTTCCTCGGATTTGATGTGTTTTTACATGTGTTTGCAAATACCGTGCAAATTTAGACGGATTGGTGTTAGTACATCAATTCTTCCCATCTATTTTTTATTAACACGGGGAAAAATTACATTTACTACCCTTTTTGGGCACTTTTATATACGAGCGTTTTATTCTTTTAGATTTTTAGATAATGAGCACTACAGTTTCCAGCGGGCCGCAGATCCATGAATCGTGGAAAGCAGCCTTAAATGCAGAGTTTGTAAAACCGTATTTCATCGAACTGAAAAAGTTCCTGATGGAAGAAAAACAGGTGTGGCCGGTTTATCCTCCGGGACCACTCATCTTCAACACATTTAATCATACTCCGTTCGAAGAGGTGAAAGTGGTGATATTGGGACAAGATCCTTATCACGGTTCGGGACAAGCGAATGGATTGTGTTTTTCGGTTTCTCAAGGAATCAAGCACCCTCCTTCACTCGTGAACATTTTCAAAGAGATGCAGAAGGATCTGAATGTTCCGTATCCAAAGAGCGGCGACCTCACAGCTTGGGCCAAACAAGGTGTTCTTTTGATGAACACAACCTTGACTGTGCGTGAAGCATCGCCTGCATCGCACCAGGGAAAAGGTTGGGAAGAGTTTACTGATTCAGTGATCCGCAATCTTTCCGAGAAGCGAAGTGGAATTGTTTTTATTCTTTGGGGGCGACATGCTCAGAATAAAAAACCATTGATCGATACCACAAAACATCATATCCTGGAATGCGCACACCCTTCTCCGTTTTCGGCGAATGGCTTCTTTGGATGTCGTCACTTCTCCAAAACAAATTACCTGCTCATGCAGAACGGTCAACAACCGGTGAATTGGCTTGCTCTCGGTTAATCGGCATATAGGCACATCAGAAATCGGCACATCGAATTATGCTCAGTATTCAGAAAGTTGTGGCTTTGCTTGGAGACGATCATCTCCGGGAATTCCGCGACTACCTGAAAAAAAGTGGTGCAGAACTTCCGCTGAAACTGGTGAATGCAGTTCATTCGCATGGCTGGACGGAAGCCGATTCTGATGAGCTGTGCAAAGTAATTTATGGCAAAGCCAGCGCGCAGGAAAAAAGAAAATTCTTTCAGCTAGCGCATCATACTTTTAAACTCACTGGATTTCTCAGCAGAAATTATCCGTCATACTTACAGCACAATGTTGGCAAGATTGAAGTTCTCGTAAATGCAGGCAACCTGAAAGAAGCCAACGTACTTGCAGAAGTACTGATTGATATCGCCGAGAAGATCGAAGATTTTTCTACTTCGCGACCTGTTCTCCAGTTTCTTGCGCAACAATCAAATGTTCGTGAGAAGAAAACCGAATCCGTTCGTTTTCTGGAAAGCAATTCGCGCGTGATTGATTCCGAGCGGGCGATGAACGACATTCAACTTTACCTGAGAAGTCATCTGCACTTCAAGGATAAAACGAGTGGCGATGATCACACAACGGAGAAGCATCTCTCCTACTTCAAAGCGTTCCAGCAGCATACTTCGTTTTCTGTTCGCATTCTGAGTCGATATGCGTGGTGCTACACCATGGATTTCCTGAACGACGAGCGTTTCTACTCTCAGGAAATGCTGGACGAGCTCAACAACATTTCAGATGAACTGGAGAAATCGCCCTACGTGATTTTCTCTTTCACCGATGATATCGAACTGAACGTAGATTATCTCAAGCTGAAGCTTTTGATTTCATGGCTGGAGAAAGATGAGTTGCAGAAAGTAGCTGCGAACATTCTCAAGAAAAGAGAAACGCCGAAATTCTGGCGCAATTATCTCAACTCGGCGCAGATTGCGTTCATCAGTATTCAGACCAGTTTGCTTGCGAGTAATTATGGTTTTTGCTATCGCAAGGGCTGGTACGAAACGCTTGCACCTGAATTGCGCGATGAAATTGCTTCGTACAAGAAATCCTGCGAAGAAATTTTGGCGAGTCCGACGTGGGAAGAAGAAAATCTGCACGTGAGATTCATTAACGTCAGCAATATCTACTGCTGTTTGCTGCTGATGAACAGTTACGATGATGTGAAACGTGTTCCGCCGTTGATTGAAGGATTGCTCTTCAATTACCAGCAGGTTGCATTCCACAGAATGTACGATCAGATATTTGCAACGTTGATTATGTCGTATTTCATTCTGGAAGACTATCAGAAAGTGCAGGAGTGCTACAAGCGTTACGAAAAACTCACGGCGAACTCCACGAAGAACATGGAGAATGATATGACGATTAAGGCGTATTACTACGCTGCTCAGTGGATTAATTCAGGAAGAAAGCAGTACCAGGATAAGATGAATGGGTTGCTGGAAAAAGCGGAGGGTGTGAAGAACCTGGAGAATGTCAGGAATTTGGTTGTGGATATGAAAGAGTATTTCTCCTTCTAAACTTACGACATCTACAGTCGTTACTTTTTTCCTTAAAGTCACATCCTCCTCTTAACTACAAAGACGCAAAGCCGCAGAGGCAACGCAAAGAAATAAAAATAAAAACCTTGGCGTTTTGGCCCCCGATAGCTATCGGGATTGGCGGTTAAATTTTAAGTGTCATTCCGGTCCATCCACTTCTCCTCGGTCTTCACATCAAACGTCCGCATCTTCTCCATCAGTCCTTCAATCGTTGCATCCAGAAGCAAGAGTTTGCGATTGTTTACGCTGAGAAAACCTTCCTCCACCATCTTGTCGAGTTGCGCGATGAGGTGATCGTAATATCCATTCACATTCAGAATACCAATCGGCTTGCGGTGTAATCCTAATTGCGACCACGTGAGCATCTCAAACATTTCGTCGAGTGTTCCGTATCCGCCGGGAAGTACCACTACTCCATCGCAGAGTTTTTCCATTAACGCTTTACGTTCGTGCATGGATTGTACTACGTGAATTTTAGTGAGTCCGGTGTGACCAACTTCTTTCACGTTAAGAAAGTCGGGAATCACGCCAATGACTTTTCCATTGTGACCGAGTACAGTATCTGCAAGCATTCCCATAAGCCCGATACTTCCACCACCGTAAACGAGTGTCATATTTTCTTTTACAAGAAATCGACCGAGTGACACAGCAGTATCAGCATGGTGTGGTTTGAAGCCGGTGTTGGCGCCACAGTAGACGAGGATGGATTTAAGATCGCGCATATCTAACGCACAAGATACAACAACTCGAAATTCATCGACACATTTCCGATCTGCACCCAATTGCCCCAGGAGGTTTCGGTGTATAATTGAAAAGATGGTCCGGCCTTAATCCAGATGGGTCCAATGTTGACACCAACTTTCGGATTGTACGACCAGTTCTTTTCATTTGCACCTTCAGGCGATGTAATCAATGTGATCGTTAAACTGTTGTCGACTGAAAACGGACCGTGACCATATCCGAGCGTTGGACCGACAGAAAATGCTCCGGCGAAAAATACAAACAATGATCCGTCGACACCAGCATAAATCGCGGGCGAACGAAATCCCAACTGTGGCCCTTTGCATTTCGTGTATCTCATCGGAAACTGCTTGTACACTCCGAACTTGGGCAGACCGATAAACGTTTCTCTTCCGGCAGAAACTCCAACGGAAATCATCCAGCCATTCCTCAATTGTGATTTTGGCAGTAGCCATCCTCCTGACACTGCAGTCAGTTTGAGCGGCAACAGCATCACCGACAAAAGAAATGCTCTGACAAACTTCATTTGGGCGATTCTCAATACTGATTGCTTCTAAAAATCTATCTGGTAATAAAACAACGGCAGGAATCCCAACTGGTATTGTTCCTGAACCGGATACGCCGATGGATTACTTGAATCAGGTGAATATGTCAATCCAAGAATGTTCTGCTGACCGGTAACGTTCACAAGGTCGAGACCGATTTCGTGCGTGACTTTCTTCGCGTTGTATTTCCACACTACGCGCAAGTCGAGACGGAAATACGCTTTGCTGAACTGAAGTGTATTGCGCAATGAATCAACAAGGAACTCTTCGTTCTCCGCATTTGAAAGCGCGGTATCAATCGGTGTGTACCAGCGCTTGCCCGCCATAGTAATTTTTGTGCCGAACTGAAGCGTTTGCTTCTCGCCGAGTTTGAATTCATACGCACCAAGAAGATTCGTAGCATAACCCGTGTTGAAATCGGTGTTACGTTCGATTCCGTCGCTGCCCGTGTATTTCGCATCGAACACGGAAGCGGTGAACATGAAGAAGAATTGCTTGCTGAAAAATTTCTCAAGCGTGAATTCCAATCCGTAGTTTGTTCCTGTTCCTTCGTTCACGAGTGTATCAGGAAAGAAACGGCTGAATCCAGATCCCTGATTCAACACGGAAAAAGAAGAAGAACGTTTTTCTACAGGAACATCGTACAGGTACTGGTAGTACGCTTCTACTTTCACGCGCATTCCTTCACCAATGGTGCGATCATATCCTACAACCGAGTGAATACTCTTCATGAAACCAACGTCTTTGTTGTGCAGGCGCTGCAGTGAATCTCCTGGTAGATGTGAGTAATATACGTATGCAGGCAAGGTCTGACTATGCATTCCTCCAGCAACCTGGATAGATTGTTTTTCATTCATGGCCCAACGAACACTTACGCGCGGTTCAACAGCAACACTTCCGTTCAACGTGAAATATTGTCCGTGTACACCGGAGTTGATCGTTACACGATCATTCGGACGAAATTTCCATTGTACGTAAGGCTGAATAAGAAAAGAGCTTCCGGAATAATCCTGGCGCACCTGCCATTCGTTTGCTACGAGCGAATAAACACTGTCGTGCAGCTCGTTCATGTACATCGCGTTGATCATTCCGCTCTTAATCGTGTGTTTGTTATTTACGCGATGGAGAAAATAGAAGTTAAACGAGAAACGGTTTTCCGTATTCCGGTATCCCATTTTACCTGTGATGGAATCGACAGCGAATGTACTGTCGCGCCATACCAGCTCATGCTTCGATGAAGAATAGCGTGCGCTTCCTGCCACTACTCCACGGAAAAATGTTTTGTCATTGATTGACTTTGCGTAAACCACTCCCGAAAAACCCATTCCGGTGCGGAAATACTGATCGCGATTGTCGATTCCGTACAATTCATCATTCGGTTCTGTGAAATCGCTCACTACAATGTCAATCTTGCTGTTGCCTCCGATACCAAACCACGAAAGATTGCCTCCATTCTTCAATGGACAATTGAACTTGAATGCTCCGTCCATATAAGTTGGAACTGCACCAGTACCGATCGGCATATTCAGCGCTTCGAACATTTTCAGTGTTGAGTAACGATAGTTCACAAGAAAAGAGGAACCCTTCTTTTTATTCAGAGGTCCTTCAGCGGATAACTCTGTTCCCAGAAATCCGAACTGACCGTTGAACTCAAACTTCTCGTTGTTACCGTTGCGCATCTTCAGATCGAATGCAGCTGCTATACTGTTTCCGTACTCAGCAGAAAATGCACCCGTGTAGAAATCCGAATTCGCAAGCACCTTATTATTGAGCATGCTCACCGGTCCGCCGGTGGTTCCTTCAATCGCAAAGTGATTTGGGTTCGGAATGTCAACTCCTTCTACGCGCCACAAAACTCCCGCTGGAGAATTTCCGCGCACTACAATATCATTTCGTGAATCGTTCGCGCCCTGCACACCCGCGAAGTTCGACGCCATACGCGCAGGGTCGCCGCGACTTCCTGCGTAACGGTTGGTTTCTTCTACAGAAAACATTCTACCGGAACCAGCACCCATTTCATTCACTGTTCCATCTTTCTTCTGACCAACAATTACAACTTCAGCGGTCGTGTTTACGCTTGGTTCAAGTTCAGCATTGAGAATCGTTTCCTTTCCGGAATTAACGATCACGTTACTCATCAGCGCCTGAAGATATCCCGTGTACTGAACTTTGAGTGTATATCTTCCCACCGGAACATTATCGAGACGGTAATTGCCATCAACATCTGCAACAGCGCCAGCCTGCATAGCCGTATCGTTATACAACTGAACAATTGCACCGATCAGCGGAGTGCGGGTTTCCTTATCTACAACATTTCCACGTATAGACTGCGTGCCTTGTGCAAATGCTGTAATTGCAAACAGGGGAGCTAAAGGTGTGCAGGGAATTCTCATAGGATGTTGATTGTTTCGGCCAAAGGTATAACACGAATCCAACCAGTCAAGAGGGGTTGAAAAATGAGCAAAAGTTTTGGGCGCAATGGGCACAAACCGCAAATCCCTGAATGCCCCAGTTGCGAAATCTGCAAACCTTTACCACATAGGAAATTTTGAAGCTCGTTGCGTTCTAAAGTGATTTCGCGA
>CAYUTR010000181.1:0-9988 GCA_964447465.1 uncultured Chryseobacterium sp. | reverse complement strand
GGCTCCCGTTATAACTGGAGCGCCAACAACAATCGCAGTCAACAATGATGCGGGACTGTGTGGTGCAAATGTTTCGTGGACTTCTGTTCTTGCTCCCGATAACTGTACTGCAACAATTGTGATGAGTCATAACAGCGGCGATTTCTTTCCGATTGGAGTGACAACAGTTACGATGACTGCAACGGATCCGTCAGGAAATGCCGACACTGCTACGTGGACGGTAACAGTAACAGATACGGAAGTGCCGGTGATCATAAACGTTCCGATCAACATCACGCAATCGAATGATTCGATGCAATGCGGTGCTGTAGTAACTTGGTCTGGACCATCATTACTTGATAATTGTCCCGGTCTTATCGTGACTTCGAATTTTAATTCAGGAGACTTCTTTCCTGTTGGAACAACAACAGTGACTTACACTGCAACTGATTCATCAGGCAATAGCGACACAGCTTCGTTCACTGTAACTGTGGTTGATAATGAATTGCCAATTACACAATGTCCTTCTGCGATCACAGTTTCAACCGACGCGGGAATGTGTACAGCTTCGAACGTAAGTCTTGGAACTATCAACGTCATGGATAATTGCAGCACAACCGTTACGAACGATGCACCATCTGTATTCCCGCTGGGAATGACAACTGTTACCTACACGGTTACTGATGCCGGGAACAATACTGTAACGTGCACACAAGATGTAACTGTTACTGACAATGAAGCACCGGTGATCGGATCATGTCCGCAGGATGTGATGATCTGTCCAGGAGTTGTTCAATTCCTCCCGCCAACTGCAACTGATAATTGTGGTGCAACAGTTTCACAAATCGTTGGTCCTGCCAGCGGCAGCACTTTGAGTCCAGGCTTCTATTTGGTACAATTCGTTGCAACAGATTCTTCCGGCAATGCAGATACATGTTCGTTCACAATAGATGTATTTGCGAACCCATTTATCACCACGAGCAATCCAAATACAGTATGCGTGAGCGACGGCAACTACACTCTCAACGGTTCACCAGCTGGAGGAACGTGGAGCGGGACAGCAGTGACTTCCGGAATGTTCTCGCCATCAACAGCGGGCAATGGAACATTTACTTTGACTTATAGTTACACAGATGTGAACGGATGTTCTGCAACCGGTATGGACACAATTACTGTTGCGCCTTGTACAGGTATTACAGAAGCAGGAACAACAACATTCTCCATGTTCCCGAATCCGGCATCATCATCATTCACATTCAAGTCTGCTGAAAACGGAACCGTGGAAATTTTCGATGCAACCGGACAACTGGTCACAAGTAAATCAATAGTTGCAACACAAACCGAAATAAACACAAGTGACTTTGCCACAGGTATGTACCTCGTCCGCTTCACTTCTACAAGTGGAATCGTTTCTACAGGTCAATTGCAGGTGTTGCGTTAATCAGTAGTTAATGTTCGATTATTAAAAGGTCGCGGTCGTTCCGTGGCCTTTTTTATTGCTGTCCGCACAATTTCCCCGACTGTGGATTTATTTCAGCAGGCGCCCCTCAATCAATTGCGCATGTTGATTTGTGTGATGCATGGTAATCATGCACTTAAGTTTTTGTGTTTAGCTCTGGCACAGATTTTCCAGTGAATGTCCCTGCACAACCCTTCAAATTTTTCTTACACACAAAAACAACAAACCTATGAGCAACAAAAACAAAAAGGAGCGCGAGGACGACACCACTTCGCGCTATGGGTATTCATCGAAAGATACCACCACCAGCAATTCTACCACTGCTGAAACCACAGACACCACCGACGAAACAGACGATTCCACAACTACTTCCAAGAGCACAATTTCCCAGGACGGGAAGTTCAATGCTGACTTTGTGAAGAAAGAAGAATCGACTACCGGTGACCTAACAAGCAAGAAAAAAGAGGGCAGCACTGAAAAAAACACTGACAAGAATTCAGAAAAAATGGAGTGGGGAAAACAGAGCGATGAATTTTCCGGTAAAAATACTTCTGCATCGCGTAAGCAGGATAATGAAGACGAAGAGGAGTTGCAAACCCGTTTCCGCGATGAGGACCGTGATCAGCAGCAATCCGGACGCAACCAGCGTGGCGGAAATCAAAATTATGGCGGGCAGAATTATGGCAGCAACCAGGATTCTAACAGCAGCCATCCCGATAGCTATCGGGATTACGGACGCGGACAAAGCGACCGCAGCTATGGAAATCAGTCGCAATACGGAAACCAGTCGCAGCACGGCAACCAGAATTATGGTGGCGGCAATTACGGCGACAATCAGTATCGCGGTGGCAGCAACCAGAACTTCGGTGGCGGCAACTATGGCGACAATCAAAATCGCGGAGGCAGCAATCAGAACTACGGCAACCAAGGTTATGGCAACATGAACTATGGTGGCAACGAAAATCAAATGCAGTACAACCGCGGCGGACACGGCGGACAAGGATATGGTCGCCAGTTCGACAACGAGCAGTATGGCAGCAATCGCGGTCAGGGTGGAGATTGGTCTAACCAAAACCAACAGCGTGGTTCACAAAATCGCCAGGGCAGCGGCGACTGGTCAAACCAGGGTCAGGGCTATTCAGGAATGAATCGCGGTGACAATCGTTGGGATGATGAGCGTTCATCTAACCGCGGAAGTCAGCAGGAACCACAAGGTTACGGTCGCCAGTATTTCGGAGATGATACTTATCGTCGCCGCACAACAAACGACTGGAGCCAAGGCTTCGAAGGTTCACAAGGCCGTGGAGGTTACGATGAGTACTCTGATAAATATTCACGTCGCGGCATGTGGGGCAATGATAATCGCGACACATGGCAGGATGATACGCGTCGCAACAATAACGACGACCGTTACGAGACACGCGGCAGCAACCGCACAAGTTATTCAGAAGATGATGACAGCAATGGTGATCGCCGTTATAACGACGAACGCACATCACGCTATGGTGACGATAACCGTTCTTCATCGTCTTCTGACCGGAATTCATCACGCAATTCATCGCGCGACGAAAATTCAAATTCACGCGGTAATAAAGATCGCCGCTCACGTCACTAAGCACTGTTAATGGCACTAACCGTTAATGGTTGGTTGGAAAAAAATTGCGGTTAGTGCCAACAGTTCGAAGTGTCAGAATACGATCCTGAGATATGACAAATACATTGTCAGGATGCGATCCTGACACCACTTCAACAGGGCCCTCTTTTTTTCGATGTGTGGCAGCACAAATACCCCTGTAGATAAGTCCCCGGTGTAATATCCCGGGGACTATTTGTTCTTGTCCTCCTCGGCTCCGCTCGGAATGACAAGAGTTGTTCAACGGGCCGCATTGTCAGACTGAGCACTTCGACTACGCTCAGCATAAACTTCGTCGAAGTTGACAGGTGCAGCTCACAACAATTACATTGATGGAACCTCAGACAAAAGAACAACAGCCCTTCGAAACAGAAGGACATGATTTTTCAGGAATGGCATCGCTTGATCTGCATGATGCTCCCGCCTTTTATAGTTTTCTGGCGCGCGCAGCAAAATATGATCCGGACCGGTATGATCCTGTTGCGCTCAAAGTATATATCACGGAGAATCATCCGACAGTAACACTGTTTGTAGTGGATAAAACCGCACAGGAAACCGGAACTTACCCGAAAGATAAACTACCTGTGCGCAAGCTTAAGCTCCAATTGATGTGGAGCGAATTATTCACCTTCGTACGTCGTTTCGATATTGTGGTTACCACTGGCGCTTACGATGTGAAAGATATACTTGTGATTAACGAGTAGGGGAAAAGGGATGCGGAATGAGGGACGCGGAACGCGGCGTGGAATTCATACCAACAACAAACCTATTCCCGTATCCCGTATCCCGTATCCCGTATCCCGTATTACGCAGCATGCTCATCATCTTCCGTGGCCTGCGCTTCGGTTTTGATGGCGTGATAGTGAAGATCTTTGTTCGCAGGACCGTTCACTACTTTTCCTTCGAAGGTAAAACGACTTCCGTGACACGGACAATCCCAACTTTTCTCGTCGGTATTCCATTTCACAATGCATCCCATGTGCGTGCATTCTGCGTTGACAAAATGCAGCAGGTTGCGATCATCTTTGTACACCGCATATTTTCTGCCGCGCATTTCAATAACCTTGCCTTCGCCCGCCTTGAGCAGCGCAAGCGACTCACGTTCCAGGTCGCGGGGCCTGGTTTTCATGTATTGGGTGAGACCGCCAATCACTTCCTTCACAAAAACTTTTCCGGCTGTAAACAGTTTGAATCGTGATGGAGAATAAAGATCTTTCCAGGGATGATCGCCCTTCATGATGAGTGCGGTAATCAATATTGCTGCAACTCCCGCATTCGTGAGGCCATTGCCGGAATCTCCGGTGACGATGTAAACATTGTCTTTGTCGAGTGGATTTTTTCCGATGTAACCAAGTGCGTCCATGGATTCCATTACCTGTCCCGACCAGTTATAAATTACTTCTTCTGCAGGGTAACGCTGACGTACCCATTGCTCGAGTCGTGCATAACGTTCAACTGCGGTGCCGTCATCTGCTTCCGGGAGTCCTGTTGGATGATCTTCCCCGCCGCAGATCAACAGCTCATGCGTATCATCGTAGGACTGAACACGAACGTAATGATAGGGCGCGAAGTGTGTATTCACTTCATGATCGCCGGTGTCCCACCACAATGCATGAGGAACAACACCTTTTTTGATTTTCATCCCAACCACATATGTGCGGTAGGCATACTGTCGCAGGTGTAACAGAAGTTTATTGTTTACCGGTGTGTTCGTTGCAACAATAATATGCTTTGCCGACACCTTGTGGCCTTCAGCAGTTACGATTCCTTCACCGGTTATTTCCTGTGCATGTGTATCTGTATAAATTTCTCCGCCATATTCAACAATGGCTTCACATAATCCTTTGATGTATTTCAACGGGTGGAACTGTGCCTGCTGGGAAAAACGCAGACAATGTCCTTCCTGTTGCACTCCCGGAATATTCCGCAGCTCCTGTACATCCAGTCCCGCTTTGCGAGCCGCTTCAAATTCCCGGATCAATGCATCGCCCCTGTCGTTCTTGTGCAAAAAGAGATAGCCCGGCACACGTTCGAAATCGCAATCGATGGATTCTGTTTCTATTGCCGACTCTACGAAATCAATTGCGCGCGAATGACTTTCCGCAATCATGCGTGTGCTTTCGTCACCGTAAAGTTCCTCGAGATCATAGTAACGATCATCAAGTGCCGACACAAGGTGCGCAGTGGTTCTTCCTGTTTCTCCGCTGCCGATGTTGCCATCTTCAACCAGAACTACCTTCACACCATTGCGGCTGAGATTATACGCTACGCTCAAACCGGCAATTCCACCTCCAACTACAACGACTTCAGTCTCGAGGCTTGTAGTCAGCTTACGCGTTGCGAATGGCTGGACACTTTCCGTCCAATAGGATGTGTTCGCACCTGAAGTTTCTTTTCCGGAACGTTCAGGCATTTTGCTTTCGTCAGTCATAAACGGGAATTTATGTAGCTACCGCAAAAACGATTCCGTAGTGGTGCTCGGTGCTCAGTGTTCAGTGTCCGGTGGTGATTGATACCTCGTTCTTCGATTGAGTTGACTGGTTTTGAACTTTAAACCAAATAACAAGGCACTTAGAACAACCGGGCACGGAGCACGGAGCACAGCAGGCGGAGGTTGAAAGCAGTAAGAAGACAGTGGCTGAAATACCCAACGTGTGGAATTATATCCTCAGTGTTTGTATCAATTAACAATCGTAACACAGTGAAGCGCATAAGCGTCAACTACGAAAATCGTGTGGCACAAATTTTTCATTTGGGGATACGTCTCCCGCGAACCATCGGGATCAGTTATACCCAAAACAAATCATCTATGAAACCGATTATAAAAATGTGCATGCTTGGAACATTGCTGTTCTTTGCAGGTGCAGAACTCAGCGCACAGGAAAAAAACAAGAAGAAGAAACAGGATTCCTCGTACCTACAGAATAAAACACGTGCAGATGAACAACGCAATCGCGACGAGGAAGTAAGACGGAAGAACGACAGTATCAAAGCTGCCAATCACCGCGATAGTCTAGCGCAAATACTTCGTAACGACAGTCTGAAATACGATCGCACGCGTCGCGACTCTATCCATAACAGCAATCAACAACGTCGTCAGGATTCGATTGATAAGAGTCAGCCACCAGAGAAGAAGTCGAAGCCCAAACAACTCGCAGCAACTTTTCCAAAGTTGGCGCTGGGCCCGATCGAGCCTGTGCTTCTAAACGGTTGAATGAAGTGATGCGCTAACTTTGGAAAAGTTTGCTGCTAGCGTATCATCACCCCAGCAACATTCAGCAGCGGAATCGGCGTGAAGTTTTTTTCGCTGATGCTCTCCGGAAGAAAAACATATTTCTTGTCGTACACCTGTTCACCGATGTAGAAGCTCACCCAGAATTCATTGGTGAGTCCGAACGTATCTTCCATGATAGGTTCTACGCGTGTAAATTCCAGATCAGGAATCTGTTCGTAGAAGTGTCTCAGCGTTGAGGTTGCGCGTTTCTCTCCGTTGAGTTCGCCGTAGCCGCGTGATGTGACAATCACATTCTTAATCGGAACAATATCGAGATTGATCAGGAAGACATTCCAGACGTTCTGTCCGTTCTCTTCTTCGAGAACAACGGCCATTACTACATTTTCAACGGTAGGTAAAACGATATCTTTTTTCATGCGGCAGTGCAAAGCTACGGAGCATTTCACGAGTGGAAGCACACTGAAACCTGAAATAAATTTAACGGATACTTGTCTTGTAGCATTTATTGCTTTAGATTGCTGATTCAAAATCCACCCACATGAAGCGTATCCCTCGCGCTCCATATGATTGAGCATCTGAAGAAAATTGACTAGTTGCAGGCGAAGTTAAGGACGTCGAGAAATAATCTGCTCTTATGAAATCGCTAAGCTTCAATTTTGTACTCGCATTACTTCTTACTTCGCATTTGGCGGTTGCACAGAACGACAGTCTTCGGACATCAAAACGCAATACTATATTTACGGAATTCGCTGGGAATGCTGGCGGGTATTACTTATTTGAAATGTTCAGTGTAAATTGGGATCATGTCTTTCGCGTTGGTAAGAACTCAAGGAGTTCATTTAGAATAGGCAGTAACATTCCACGATTTTATGCAGAAGGCGGAGGAATACGTTGTACGCATAATATTCCGATCATGCTCAATTTGATATGGGGGAAGAGATCTTTGAATGTTGAACTTGGAGCCGGCTTGTTATTCCATTTCGTAAATGAAAATTATAGTACACTGTACCTCGGAGGTACCGGTATCTTAGGACTTCGATATCAAGCCATACAAAGTGGTTTGTTCGCAAGAGTGGCGTTTACGCCGACTTTCGCTTTAGAGCCCGGCGGCATATTTGTTCCATTAGCATTCGGTATAGCAGCGGGGTACAGTTTTTAAATCAAAGTGAAAAATGGAGAATCTTTGCGTTCAGAAAAATTTGTGATGAAGTAATATCCTATTTCATCCCCAACGCTGCATCAATGTAGTAATACACATCTCCGGGAATATCGTCCGAATCGTTTGGCAGACGAGCCTCTCCGAGGCGTACGACAATCATATCCAGATCCGGAATTGCAATTACGTACTGACCGAGAATTCCGCGGGCGTAGAAAATGTGATGACCTTTGTATTCCGGAATCAACCACCACGAATGAGAGTACGTAAGACAAGGCGTACCATCGGGATTTTTCATTCCGGTTGGTTGCTGCGATTCCAGCGCATACGTTTCGGGGATGATCTGTTTTCCGTTCCATCTTCCGCTGTCGAGGTAAAGCTGACCGATGCGCGCGAAATCCCTTGCATTGGAGTTGATGCAGCAGAATGTTTTTTCATTTCCATCTTCGTGATCCAGACTCCAGAAAGCAGGTTGCTCGCAGCCGAGCGGAATCCAGAGTTTTTCTGAAGCGTAATCGGAAAGTGATTTACCTGTGACTTTCATCAGCACAAATCCAAGCAACTGCGTATTCCCGCTGAGGTATCTGAATGTTTGTCCCGGCGGACCATCGATTGTTGTGTAACCCATTGTAAGTTCGCGCAGATCGCTTCCGTAATATGCTTCTGCCGGATACGCGAGCGGATTTACATAATCTTCATCGAACGCAATTCCGGAATTCATATCGTTGAGATGACGCAAAGTAATTTTAGCAAATTCGCCTTCCTTGTATTCCGGAAGGTAATCGCCTACCGGTTGATCAAGTGATGCAATCAATCCATCCTGCAATGCACAGCCCAGCAATGCAGCCACCACAGATTTAGCCATGGAGAAAGAATTCGTGCAGGACTTGTCGGTAAACTCTCCCCAGTATTGTTCATGCAGGAGTGAATCGTGACGGATCACGAGAAATGCTCCCGTTTTTATTTCTGTCATTTTCGTGAGTGCGTCGGCAGGAATTTCATTTTTGTTGAAGTTCGCTGCGTGTGCCCAGGGCTGACCTGTTCCGTTTTTTATCTCGCGATTGCAGAAGATGTCGTACTCGTCAACGAGCGGGGCCGATCGCCCTTGCGCATAGGTATTCCAGATTCCCTTGTAGAGGTAAAATCGTCCGGAGAAGATGATGAAGAGGTTTGCGCCAACCAGTATGAACAGGAGAAAGTAGCCGGTGCGTTTGAGAAACGTTTTCATGGGTTTGATCTACTATTTAAACGCAGAATTCGCATGAAAGTTATGAAAGAAGTGGGTTTGTTGGCTTGCGTTAGCCGCAGATTTCGCTGATTGCGCAGACCCTTCGACAAGCTCAGGGCAAGTGTGTTTCCCGTTAAGAATTTCTAAATTGATTTTATCCGCCAGCGGATTGATCACGGGGCGACCTCGCCCAAATCACTTGTAAAATTATTTTAGCACCATCGGATCAGCGTCATCAGCGAAATCTGCGGCAAAGGTTGAACGTGTGTACCCGAATTCTCAGGGAAGATTCTCCGGCAACTCCGTTCCAACAACGCTGCATTCAAACAACTCAGCGAAATGCCTCTTCAGTTTTTCCTTGACTTCTTCTTCATTCACTTTCGCACCCAGCTCTTTCTCCATCGACGTTACCGCTTTATCATCTATTCCACACGGAACAATATTCCCGAACATAGCCAAATCAGAATTCACATTCAGCGCCCAGCCGTGCATGGTTACCCAGCGACTCGTGCGTACTCCCATCGCACAGATCTTACGGGCTTTCACGGGATCAGTTGGATCGAGCCACACGCCGGTGTAACCGGGATAACGATCGCCGACAATGCCGTATTCAGCCAACATGCGTATGATTGTTTCTTCGAGTAAGCGCAGATACTTGTGAATGTCGGTGAAGAACTGATCCAGATCGAGTAGAGGATAACCTACAATTTGTCCGGGACCATGATAGGTAATATCTCCACCGCGATTGATTTTGTAAAAGCTCGCATGAAGATCATTGAGCTGTTGTTCATTCACCAAAAGATTTTCCGGTTGTCCGCTTTTCCCAAGCGTGTACACATGTGGATGTGCGCAGAACAACAAATAATTTTCGGGTGTGATCTGTTCGCTTTCGGGTTTATCGCGATTGACAATTTTCTGCTGAACAATGCGCGCGAATAGTTTCTCCTGGAAGTCCCAACCCTCCTTATAGTCAATCAATCCTAAGTCTGAGAAAATTACGTGTCGCATGGTGTGGTCCGTAGTCAGATCGTGGCTCACGAGATTGCTTCGACAGGCTCGCAATGACCGTACGCTGACTGCCTACTGCCTACTGCACTACTGCCTACTTCTTACTGAGTTCTCCTTTTAAGAAGTTTATTACATTCACTTCCACCGGATCAACTCCACGTAAAGCAGCAAGCTCAACAGAAACCCAGTCGCCGATGTGTATCAGGTAGATTGCTTTTTCAAGATAGGATCCGCCCTCAGTTACTACTTCCAGGTAGTGCGGCGTATAGCGTGTAATTATTTCTTTGTTG
>CAYUTR010000180.1:0-9999 GCA_964447465.1 uncultured Chryseobacterium sp. | reverse complement strand
CTTACGACGACGGAATGACGGATGGTCCTGAAGCGTTTTATTTCGGAAGCTTATCCTACAATTTTCCGCTGAACAGAAAAAAAGCACGACCTGTTTGTATGGGGATTGGACTTACTATGAATTACTGGCGGGACATCAATGGTTACTGGAGCATCCAGGGAAGAATCATTACCTACGCATCAACATCACCGGTAAACTACATGCGTTTGCGACCGCTGAAACTAGGACTAGCACTCCCTTTTCAATTTCCTATCACAGATTATTCCGCAATCACATTCACACCAACTTTATTGTATGCGAAGGTACATGGCCGCTCAACCGGTTCCACTGATCCGGATCTGCGCTACTATGGAGGAGCAAGCACCGGGTTTGGAGGAAGCGCAGATGCCGGAGTGAATATTTTCGTAGGGAAGAAGAAGATGATCAGCTTTAGCGGAGTGATCGGACTCAGAATACTAAAGACAGAATTGTATTCCATTCCTGAGAATGGAACCGAGTACACGCAGGTAACGTTCGCTGATGGAAGACCGGTTCACGTTGAATTGAATGGCCTGTACATTTTGATCGGCACTTCCGTCCGCTTTGCTAAGAAACAGTAGTTTTCTCCAACGGTTTCAATTACTTCCTATATGCAATCACTAAAGCTGAAACGAATTTCCGTTATTCTGTTACTGGTAGTTCTGGCAAGCAAGCAACTCAATTGTCAGACGGTAAGCGGAAGTATTTTGTTCGACAATCCCGACAAGCTGAAACCCACATTTTTTATCCATCCCTGGTACCTGAATACATGGAAGCCCAATCCCAACTCAGGAATGCTTCTCGGTTTTCGTATACCTGCAGGAAAAATGGTAGACTTCGATCTCGATCTGCAGTTGTCGTATAAGA
The DNA here is from genome assembly GCA_964447465.1 of uncultured Chryseobacterium sp. Lineage (GTDB taxonomy): Bacteria > Bacteroidota > Bacteroidia > Palsa-965 > Palsa-965. The sequence continues at coordinate 9,114 of CAYUTR010000180.1, read as the reverse complement.
ATCGCCATCGCACAGATGCCGACCTAACTACATTTCCCCCATTTAACCGGGAGGAATTTCGCATCGGCATCAACGGTGATCTAAGCAGAGAAACAAGAGGCTTGCGCACCAGATATACAAGTAATACGGATGTGGTACCATTCATCACACGAAGGATGTGCATGACGGTGCGTTTGGGATTTAATCACACCGGTTCTACAGTTCAGGGTGCTGATGTGAATTCGAAAATTGTATCGTACGCCACACAGGACACTTCCGTTTACAATGGACGATTGTTCTACAGTACGTACAATGTCGTCATAGGATTTTCAATTAAGTCAATATTCAATGCTGTGATCAATGCAGAAGGTCGCCGCATCAGCACCGGGAAATACATGGAGTTTTATGGCGATGCAATTATCAACGTAGCCTACAACATACATGATATAGACATTGCACCCGATTCCGGCTATGTAATTCCGCAAGGCAGAACACCATTTGGTTATCGAATGGGTTGCCAGTTTTACGACCCATCAAAAACCAATTTTACTTTTGGAGTTGAATTCGGTGCACTACCTGGATTGCGGTTTAACTACAAGCCCAATTATTTTCTATTCAAAGTCGGGTTGTCACTTACCGGCAAAGCAAAAGTAGATTGATTCTACAACGGGCATTACTGAGCCTTCGCCGTAATCGTCCTGATATTTCCTTCACCCTTTATATTTACATAAATGGTTCCTGTTGGAAGCAAGGAAGGAACTTTTTCCGGCCATTCCACAAAACAATAACTGCCTGTGTCGAAATACTCATGGAGTCCAGCATTGTAAGCGTCATCTTCTGAATCGATGCGATAAAAATCGAAATGAAAAATTGGTTCGCCGGTTTCTGTGACGTATTCATTCACCAATGAAAACGTGGGACTCGACATTCCATCTTTCACACCGAGCTCGGTACAGATTGCTTTGATGAAAGTTGTTTTCCCTGCTCCCATTTCTCCGTGAAAAGCAAATGAACGGGCAGCAGGAAATGCTTCCAGTAAGCGTTGTGCTGCAGATTCTAATTCACTTTCGGAATTGATCGTGATGTTCACTTTTTATCGAGATCCTTTTCGCGAATATACACCCGCGCGTTGTAGTCGCCGATAGGAAGGCGATAGTATTTCCAATTTTTGTGCGGAACAATCTGGCTGCTATCGGATAAAGTGGAATCTGAATAAAAGACAAAACGCTGAGCGACGCCAGACTTTGATTCGTTGAACTGCTGCTTTCCGAATCCGATTCCGGCTTCTTCGTACACAACAATTACTGAGTCTGCTTCAACGCGCGTTACCGCTGCTGCGCCCTTTTTGTTTTTGTCGACACAGTAAACGGGAGTGCTGGTGTCGTTGAGTACAGCATAACGGAGATGATATGCGGGATCGCACCCCACGATTAAACACATCAGCACGGCTAACAGCAATGTGCCGATGTGCCGATATGCCGATATGCCGATTTCAATGAGTCGATCTGCCGATTTCATGCGCGAATGATTCGGTGTGTCAATAACAGTTCTAGTGATATTATCTCGGACTAAGCGAAATGTATGGAATTACCATTTCCTCCAGAGAAACGCCGCCATGCTGGAAAGTATTGCGGTAGTACTGCACATAATGATTGAAATTATTCGGGTAAGCGAAGAATTGATCGTTTGTCGCGAAAATGTAAGCACTACTCACGTTGTTCTTCGGCAGGAAACCATCGGCAGGATTGCGGATCTCGAAAACGTCTTTCTTCACGTAATCGAGATTCTTTCCTTGTTTGTAGCGAAGGTTCGTGTTCACGTTACGATCGCCCACCACTTTTGTAGGTTCGGTTACTTTAATTGTTCCGTGATCGGTTGCGATGATCATCTTGCACTTTTTATCGGCAATGATCTTCACGATATCGTGCAATGCTGAGTGCTCAAACCAGGAAACCGTGATTGAACGGTAAGCCGCATCGTCATCTGCCAGCTCGCGAATCACTTCCATTTCGGTACGTGCGTGTGATAGCATGTCCACAAAATTGTACACAATAACATTCAGCTTATTCTGCATGAGGTTATTGATGCTCTCGGAAAGTTTTTTTCCGGCCGCGTAATTCGTGATTTTGTGATAAGAAAACTTTACGTCTTTACCAATGCGCTTGAGTTGTGCTGCAAGAAAATCTTCTTCGTGCATGTTCTTTCCACCTTCGTCATCATCGTTCTTCCACATCTTCGGGAAGTTCTTTTCAATTTCTGAAGGAAGCAGTCCCGCAAAAAGAGCATTACGTGAATATTGTGTAGCTGTTGGCAGAATGCTGCAGAACAGTTCTTCTTCTTCTACACGGAAATATTGATTAATGATCGGCTGCAACATTTTCCACTGATCGTAACGAAGATTGTCGATCAGCAGGAAGAATACAGGGTTGCCCTCTTTATCGAGATGCGGCGCCACTTTGTTTTTGAACAGCGTATGTGAAAGCGTTGGAGCGTCTTTATCTTTTCCATTCAGCCAGTTCACATAGTGCTGACCTATGAACTTCGAGAATGCCACATTCGCTTCGCGCTTCTGCATCGTGAGAATTTCATGCATGCTCTCGTCGTTCGACTTTTCCAATTCGAGTTCCCAGTACACAAGCTTTCTGTACACTTCCACCCACTCGTTCCATGACAAACGATCAGATAAGGTCATTCCGATATTGCGGAACTCCTGCATATATCCTGTCGTCGTTTTTTCACTCACGAGACGTTTGTTCTCGAGGATTTTCTTCAGCGACAGAAGAATCTGGTTCGGGTTCACGGGCTTGATGAGATAATCGGCAATCTTAGATCCGATTGCATCTTCCATCAGGTTTTCCTCCTCGCTTTTCGTGATCATCACGATAGGAAGATCAGACCGTTTTGCTTTGATGCGCGATAATGTTTCGATCCCGGAAATGCCGGGCATATTTTCATCGAGGAACACGATATCAACCTGTTCCTTGCCAATAATTTCAACGGCTTCAATTCCGCTTGTGCAACTGATTACATCATAACCTTTTTCCTGCAGAAACATGATATGTGGTCTGAGCAAATCAATCTCATCGTCGGCCCAGAGAATGCGAATTTTATCCATAGCACTAAAGGTAATTGAATTATAGATTCTACTAAGACCTTAAAGGTTTTATTGGAAGAATTGCGCGAGCTCGAAATAAAACCTTAAGGTCTACTAACGACTGTTGGCTGCGATCAGTACGCCAGTTGCTACAGACTAACGAAAACACAATCTTCGTTAAATAAATTACCTTTGGCATCTCAATGAAACAATCTGCCAAGCGAAAAATTTTCAACGACCCGGTTTACGGTTTCGTAACGGTGCCGTCTGAGCTTGCATTTCAGCTGATCAATCATCCGTGGTTTCAGCGATTGAGAAGAATCCGTCAGTTGGGATTAACGAATCTTGTTTACCCGGGCGCTCTGCACACACGCTTCCATCACGCTATGGGTGCAATGCATCTCATGGGTCAAGCGATTGATGTTCTGCGATCAAAAGGTGTTCACATTTCGCGGGAAGAAGCAGAAGGTGTAACGGTTGCGATTCTGTTGCACGATATAGGTCACGGCCCGTTTTCACACGCGCTTGAGTCGAGCATTGTACACAACATAACGCATGAGGATCTCTCAGCGATTTTCATGGATCGCCTGAATGAAGAATTCAAAGGAAAACTTGATCTCACAATAAAGATTTTCAGAAATAAACACAAGAAAACATTCCTGCACCAGTTGGTTTCGAGTCAGCTCGACATGGATCGTCTCGATTATTTATTGCGCGACAGTTTCTTTACAGGTGTTTCCGAAGGAATTGTAAGCAGCGATCGCATTGTGAAAATGCTTCACGTTGTGGATGATCAGCTTGTGGTGGAAGACAAGGGAATTTACTCCATTGAAAAATTCATCGTTGCACGACGACTGATGTACTGGCAGGTTTATCTGCACAAAACTGTTTTGTGTGCTGAACATCTCGTGGTAAATATTCTGCGTCGTGCGAAAGAACTTTCTGAAAATGGCGAAGATCTATTTGCTCCACCGGCCTTGAAACTATTTCTGCAGAATCGTTTTTCGAAATCGGTTTTTCTGAAGAAGAAAGAAGTGTTGGATGCATTTGCGAAGCTGGACGATTACGACATCATGACTTCGATGAAAGTCTGGTGCGATCATGAAGACAAAGTGCTTTCCTGGTTGTGCAATTGCATGGTGAACCGCAAGTTGTATGCTGTGGAATTGCAGAACAAACCATTCGCCGGAGCATATGTTGAAAAACTCCAGAACAAAGCGAAGAAACTTCTCGGTTTAAGTAAACACGATTTGTCGTATTTCGTTTTCACCGGTGCAGTACAAAACAGTGCTTACAGCAGCGACAACGTGCAGAATAATATCCGCATCAATATTTTATTCAAAGACGGAACAGTGCGCGACATTGCAGAGTCAGCAGATCTTCTGAACATTTCAGTACTCTCACATCCCGTGAAAAAGTATTTTCTGTGTTACCCGAAAGAGATGCGGGAATAATGTGCTAGTGTATGACTGAAAAATCCGGCGGCAACAAGGCACTTCTCTTCATTTTTATTACGCTTCTGATTGATGTGATGGGCATTGGAATTATCATTCCGGTGTTACCCAAGCTCATTATGTCGATGGAGCACTGCACCGTTGAGCGTGCGAATGTGATCAGCGGATACATGATGTTTGTTTACGCATTCATGCAATTTTTCTTCTCGCCTTTACTTGGTGCATTGAGTGACCGCTACGGACGACGTTCTGTTCTGCTTATCTCGCTTTTCGGTTTTGGTATTGACTATTTATTTCTTGGGTTCGCGGGAACAATCACCCTTCTTTTCGTCGGACGTTTGATCGCGGGAATAACCGGAGCAAGTTTCACCGTGGCCGGCGCGTATATCGCCGACATAAGCCCGCCTGAAAAACGCGCACAGAATTTCGGAATGATCGGGGCTGCCTTTGGTCTGGGCTTTATTCTTGGTCCTGCTATTGGCGGTGCTATCGCCGGTTTTGGTGATCGCGTACCATTTTTCGTTGCTGCAGGACTCGCATTAATCAATTGGCTCTATGGGTATTTCATTTTACCGGAATCGCTCAAACCGGAGAACAGAAGAAAGTTCGAATGGAAACGCGCGAATCCTGTTGGTGCATTGTTGCAACTGATGAAACATCCGTTAGTTGCACGTATTGCAATCGTATTTTTCCTGTTGAACCTCGCAGGACAATCCTTGCCATCGACGTGGTCATTCTATACCATTCACCGTTATCAATGGACAGAAACAGGAATCGGTTTTTCATTGGCGTTTGTCGGAATTTGTATCGCACTTGTGCAAGGTGGATTAACGCGAATTCTCATTCCGAAAATCGGAGAAACGAAAGCCGTGTACTACGGAATCATCATCAACATGCTGGGCATGATCGGCGTTGGACTTGCCTCTGAACCCTGGATGATTTTCGCGGCAACTATTGGTCTTGCTTTGGGTGGAATTGGTGGACCAAGTCTGCAGTCGATTGCATCAAAAGACATTCCTGCGAACGAACAAGGCGAGTTACAAGGTTTTCTCACGAGTGTGATGAGCATTACAGCTATCATCGGGCCACTCCTTATGCCTTGGCTGTTCAGTAGTTTCGCCAGCGGAAAATATGGTATCACATTGCCTGGTGCCCCGTTTTTCTGTTCAGCTCTCTTACTTCTCGTCGGACTGTTTTTCTCGTGGTACACATTTCGTTTTCGGAAGTCAATGCCAGCGACTGTTGTAGAAGGAACGCTGAAATAAATCAGGCGTGAATTACACTTTCTGAGTCAAATTTCGAAGAAATCGACCCAATTTTCGGGATTTCAAGGGTCATTTTTCACTAAATTTACGCGATGAAATTTTCGGCGAAGGACATTGCTGCATTGGCTGGCGGAAAAGTTGAGGGAAACCCTGAAGCTTCTGTCTCGCAGTTGGCAAAAATCGAAGAGGGAAAACCCGGTGCTTTGTCGTTCCTTTCAAATCCTGCTTACGCGCCGTTCATTTATACTACACAAGCAACGGTGGTAATCGTAAATGATGATTTTGTTGCGGAGCAGGCGCTTCCAAAAGATCTCACACTCGTTCGCGTTCGCGATGCACGTCAGGCTTTTGCAAAATTGCTCGATGCTTACAATCAGTTCCGCATGAGCAAAGTTGGTGTTGATGCTTCTGCATCCGTGTCAACTTCAGCGAAAGTCGGCAAGAACGTTTACATCGGTCCACGTGCTGTGATTGGTGATAACGCTGTGATTGCCGACAACGTAAAAATATATCCAAGTGTTACTGTTGGCGACAACGCAAAAGTCGGAGAGAATACAATCATCTATCCGGGCGTTGTTGTGTATCACGATTGCGTAATCGGGAAGAATTGCATTCTTCAGGCTGGAACAATTATCGGTGGAGACGGATTTGGTTTCCAGCCAAACAGCGATAACAACTACACAAAAGTTCCGCACATCGGCAACGTGGTGATTGAAGATCACGTGGAGATTGGTGCGAATACAACAATCGATCGCGCAACGATGGGATCAACAATTATCCGTCGCGGCGTGAAACTCGATAACCTGATTCAGATTGCGCACAATGTCGAGATCGGTGAGAACACTGTGATCGCCGCGCAAACCGGAATTGCAGGCTCAACGAAAATCGGAAAGAACTGTCTCATTGGCGGACAGGTTGGAATTGTTGGTCACCTTGTGATCGGCAATGGAGTGAAGATCGCTGCACAATCAGGAATCGGAAATAATCTTAACGATAACGACATCGTGCAAGGTTCACCTGCTTTCGGAATCGGCGACTACAAGCGTAGTTACGTGATGTTCCGCAAATTGCCGGAACTCGCTGACAAGATCAAGGAACTAGAACAGAAAACTAAATAGGAACGTCAGGATTGGGATCCCGACATCACAAATGAAATAACAATGTCGGGATTGGGATCCCGACATCACGCCCCGGCCGCATGATCAAGCAAAGAACAATTGGTAAATCAGTTTCCGTAACAGGAGTTGGATTGCACACAGGTAAGAAATGCACGCTGACATTTCATCCTGCACCGGATAATCATGGTTACAAATTTCGCCGGGTTGATATGGACGGCAAGCCCGTTGTAGACGCCGACGTTGATAACGTGGTTGATACTGCACGCGGCACAACGCTTGAACAAAACGGCGCGCGTGTTTATACAACAGAACATGTGCTCGCTGCAGTAGTTGGCTGCGATCTTGATAATATCATGATTGACCTCGACGCTCCTGAAGTTCCGATCATGGACGGAAGTTCATGGCCTTTCATGCTCGCGTTAGAAGAAGCCGGTAACGTTGAGCAGGATGCAGAACGCTATATTTTCGAACTGAAAGAAACGTTGACGTTTGAAGACCCCATCAAGAAAGTTGAAATGCTTGCTGTTCCGCAGGATGATTTCCGCGTAACGGTAATGGTTGATTACAATTCCGAATTGCTGGGCACGCAACACGCGTCGATGTACAAGAAAGATGAATTCCGCGACAACATTTCAAAATGCCGCACATTCGTTTTCCTTCACGAGCTGGAAGCATTGCTTGCACACAATCTCATCAAGGGCGGAGATCTTGACAACGCCATCGTGCTTGTCGACAAACCGATTTCGCAGGAGAAAATGGATCACCTACGTAAAGTGTTCAATAAGCCGGATGTAGAAGTGAAAGGTCGCGGTGTGCTCAACAATACGCAGCTGCATTTCTTCAACGAGCCTGCGCGTCACAAACTACTGGATATTGTTGGTGACCTTGCACTAGTTGGCGTTCACATGAAAATTCACATTCTCGCTGCGCGTCCGGGTCATGCCGGTAACGTGGCATTCGCGAAGAAACTGAAAGAGCTGATCAAACTTGAACGTTCAAAGAAAACGGTGGAGGTAAATTTCGATCCGCAAGCGCCTGCGATTTTCGATACGCGTGAGATCATGAAAATTCTTCCGCACCGTCAGCCATTCCTGTTCGTAGATAAGATCATTGAGCTTACACCAACTTATGTTGTAGGTGTGAAGAATATCACGATGAGTGAATTCTGGACCGGCGGACATTTTCCAGATGAACCGATTTTCCCTGGCGTTTTGCAAGTAGAAGCGATGGCGCAAACGGGTGGAATTCTTTGTCTGAAAACTGTTCCTGATCCGGAAAACTATCAAACGTACTTCCTGAAAATTGAAAGCGTAAAATTCAAAATGAAAGTTGTTCCGGGCGATACCTGCGTGTTCAAGCTTGAGCTGCTTACTCCTATCCGCCGCGGATTGTGTCACATGAAAGGCACAACTTACGTGAACAATAAAATTGCTTCAGAAGCGGAAATGCTTGCGCAGATTGTAAAGGTGCGCGGACTTGAACAAAAGAAAACCGAACCAGCCAGCGTATGATTTCTCCATTAGCTTCCATTGATCCGCAGGCCAAGATCGGTAACAACGTAACCATTTCTCCATTCGCTTTCATTGAAGGCGATGTTGTGATCGGTGATGATACGTGGATCGGTCCGAATGCGGTAATCATGAACGGTGCGCGCATCGGAAAGAAGTGCAAAATTTTTCCGGGAGCGGTGATCAGTGCAATTCCGCAGGACTTAAAATACGAGGGAGAGCAAACCACAACGGAAATTGGCGACAATACCACGATCCGTGAGTGCGTGACGCTGAATCGCGGCACAAAAGACAAATGGAAAACTTCTATCGGCAGCAATTGTCTGTTGATGGCTTATGTGCACATCGCACATGATTGCCAGATCGGTAACAACGTAATTCTCGCGAACTCAGTAAACGTTGCAGGTCACGTTGTAATTGAAGACTGGGTTATTCTCGAAGGATACGTTGGCGTTTCACAGTTCGTTCACATCGGAGCTCACAGCTTCGTGGCCGGACAATGTGGTGCGCGTAAAAATGTTCCTCCGTTTGTAAAAGCAGCACGCGAGCCATTGGCTTATGTTGGTGTCAATACAGTTGGAATGCGTCGCAGGGGATTCAGCAATGAAGCGATTCAGAACGTGGAAGATATTTACCGCACGTTATATGTGAAAGGACTGAATGTTTCTAACGCAATGGATGTTATCCAGAAAGAAG
>CAYUTR010000179.1:0-10004 GCA_964447465.1 uncultured Chryseobacterium sp. | reverse complement strand
TTTCATAATATGTGTTTTCAATACAGATTCAATTTCCGTTCCGGCACAAAAACGGTGTTTATTGTTCAGAATAAAGCATGTGTAATTTCCCAGTGAGGAACCACGTGCCCATTTATCCGCACAAATGACTTTTTTACGTCGGCATATCGGCATATCCGGCACATCGATTTGTTTACCCTTCCTGCTTCGGCCACAAGTGTAACTCCCATTCATTCCCATCGTTGGAGAAACGAACCCACAACTCATTTTTAGAAAGGCGTAGAATGTGGTAGTCAACTATTTCGCCTGAAGCGCTCGTTGTAATCAAATGCGTCTTGTCGCTGTTGAATACCCAGGTTCCCATTTCGCAGTAATCGCCGATGCCGCCTGGACGATAGGAAATCGTGTAATTCTTGTCAATTCCAATATTCAGTTGGTACTTGACATAAGTACTGTGAAAGTCGGGAGCATCACCGCTCAAATGTGTCGCCTCAGAAACTGTCCAGTGATTGGCAACGCGTTCTTTTTTGCTTAAGAGACTGAAGTCGGGTCCGTTTTCATATTTGCTGCATGAAACGAGCATCACACAAACCAACGGCACATAGAATATCTTATTCATTGCAGTATGTATTTAGCAATGAAGACCAATTCACGTGCCTCAGCGAAATTGTGTCAATTGAAACGGAAACACGTAAATGTATGGAGGGTTCTGTGGAACTTATTTCCCTGTAATACTCATTGCGAACTCAAATGGAAATGAAAATACAATTAAAGGATGGCTGCTGCGCATTCTTCCATTTTCATTCCACGCGAACCTTTGATGAGAATCAGACTGTCGTTCGGAGGAAATTTCTCGAGCCGGTCTTTCACTTCAGCAACATTGCTCATGCGGTGAAAACGCAGCGCGCCACTTGTTGAAGAGAAGTGCTTGCCCACCAGGAAAACAGTTGCATCGATGATATTCTCATCTATGAAATCTACAATCTGCTGATGTTCCCGTTCAGAAGAATCACCAAGCTCAAACATATCGCCGAGAATGAGCATTTTATTTTGCGCAGGGGTGATAGCAACGTTCTGTATTGCCGCAACCATGCTGGATGGATTCGCATTGTAACAATCTAGAATCAACGTGTTCGTTCCACGCTTTTCGAGTTGCGAACGATTATTTTCCGGAACATAAGATGAAATCGCCTCGTCAATTTTTTCAGGAGCTACTTCGAGATGCAAGCCAACCGCAGTTGCCGCAAGCATGTTCGGAAGATTGTAAGCTCCTATCATCTGGGTCTGAACATCGCGCTTTGGAATGTTGGATGCATGCCACTCGTATTTCACGAACTCAGTGCTTTCAAAAAACGCTCCCTGAACATCTGCGGTTACAGAAAGCCCATATGATGTATTCTTCAGTCGCGATTTGAAATGATGCAGGCGTACTTCATCTTCCAGCAAAAAAGCAAATCCATTTTTCTTTTCAAGGTGAACAAGCAATTCTGTTTTGCCTTTGAACACGCCTTCTTCTCCACCGAATCCTTCGAGATGCGCGAGACCGATGTTTGTGATCAATCCGAAATCCGGATCAGCTAGTGCGCACAAGTGGCTGATTTCTCCCTGGTGATTCGCACCCATTTCAATCACGGCAACTTCATGTGATGAATTCAGTCGCAGTAAAGTCAACGGAACACCGATGTGATTATTCAGGTTGCCCTGCGTAAAAAGCACATTGTATTTTTTCGCGAGAACGCGCGCCATCAATTCCTTTGTGGTGGTTTTGCCGTTACTGCCCGTGAGCGCGACCACTTTCAGTCCGTTTGCACCAAGCATTTTCCGGTGATGCGCCGCAAGCTCCTGCAAGGCCGTTAAAACGTCTTTCACCAGCAAGCAGCGATCGTATTGCGCAAACTCCTCCTGATCGACTACAGCGTACGCAGCGCCTTTAGAAAGCGCATCCTGTGCAAATACATTGCCGTTGAAGTTTCCGCCTTTGAGCGCGAAGAAAATGCAGCCGGCAGGAATTGTTCTGGTGTCCGTACTTACGATCGGATGTTTCACAAAGACCTCGTACAGTTGTTCGGTCGAAAGCATGATCGAAGTTACGAAGAGTTCCCTGTTTCCTGTTTCCTGTTGTTCTTAGTGCTGGGTACGTTGTTGTAGATTGAACGTTGAACCGGAAACTGGAAACCGGAAACAAAAGCCACCAAACAAAACAGCCTCGCTTTTCGGCGAGGCTGTTTTGTTTAACTCAATATGATTTAGTTTCCACCAAGTCCCACCGGTGAACCTACGCGGTCCATACAGCAGCGGAATCCAAGGTATGCAGTTGCTTGTTGCTGATCGAGGAATCGACGCGTTCCCGGAACCATCCAGTACGCACGGTCTTTCCACGAGCCGCCTTTGTACACACGGGCCTTATCGTTGATCAACGATGTGATACCGTATTCGTACATCAGTTTGTTAGGCGTTACAGAAGCAGGATCGCTGTAGTATACAGAAGATAAACCATCACCATCATGGAAGTTGATGTTATCAGCATACTTGTAGTTACGGCGCTTGTCGAGTTTGTCTTCTTTGTAAGAGATGTCAACGTTACGGTAACGGATCGCACCAGGAATGGATACGATGTTTGAGTCTTTGTCGTAACGAACTGAATCTTCAACGTACATCAATGTAGGATCTGTTGGATCCATCAACTGAGTCTGGAACACATTACCACGGTATCCGCGGAAGTCATCGTCATCAGTTAATGAAAGCGGACGATACACATCCATTACCCACTCTGATACGTTACCTGCCATGTTGTACAGGCCGTATTCGTTTGGCCAGTATGAATAAACAGGAGTAGTGATATCACCAGCGTCATTCAGGTAACCTGCAGTTCCCATGTTGTCGCCGTTTGAGCGCTTATAGTTAGCAAGCATCTGACCGATGTATTCTTCATCAGGATTACGAACAGCGTGTCCGTTCCAAGGATAAAGACGACGATCAGTGATACGCTCACCGATTGTGTTTCCGATCAATCCGAATGCAGCATATTCCCACTCAGCTTCGGTCGGGAGGCGGTACTTCGGAAGAAGGATACCATCTTCCATACGAACACGGCGCTCTTCAGGACCTGTTGGGTTGAGTGTAGGAATGTTCTGGATTACGTTACCCACGAATGGGTTGTTTGCTTTGTCACCAGCGAGGTAGTGATCCGTGTTAAACGCCTGATCATTCAACGCTTCAGGAGCCCAGTCAAGAACGCCCTCGCGGATAAGAATGAATTCGTTTACACGATCTGTACGCCAGCTTGCGAAGTTCGAAGCCTGTAGCCAGTTCACACCAACTACCGGGTAATCGCGGTATGATGGGTGACGCAGGTAATACAATACGTAAGGTTCGTTGTACGCCAGTTTCTCGCGCCATACGAGAGTATCCGGAAGTGCGTTGTTATAGATCTCCGGATAATCGGCACTATAAACACGCATTGTCCAGTACAGGTACTCGAGATAATCGAGGTTGCGTACTTCTGTTTCGTCCATATAGAAAGACGATACAGTAACACGACGCGGAACGTTGTTCCAGTCGTAATTGACGTCCTGTTCTACACGACCCATGGTGAATGTTCCACCTTCGATAAACACGAGACCGGGACCGGTTTCCTGCTCTTCGTAAGGCACAACTTCAAAGCCTCCATTGTCTGGGTTGTTGTAGTCCCAGCCGGTAACGTTCGAACGCTCTTTCTGGCAACTTCCCAGAACAAGAGCGGCTCCCGCTAACAGCATCATCGGCATCACTGATTTTTTCATGGTGAGAGATGTTGGTTGTAGTAGTTTCCCTTTATTGTTTATTATCTATATAACGGCGTTTCCCGCGCCAGTTACATACATTACTGAAAATAAATATTAGAACGACGGACAGCTAACTGTACGGAACTTCTTTTTCTTCGGACGGCACTCAAACTGCATCTGGAACGACAGCTCATGTGAACCTGCTGTAGCGTTGGTCAGTTTCGACACTGTAACGTCGTAGCTGTAACCAAACTTGAACAGATCCTGCTGGAATCCAAGAAGAAGAATGAACGAATCGCGGTTACGGTACCAGGCACCACCAACGATTGGTCCTTTTGTGAAGTAGATACCGAGGTTCAACTGCTCGAAATCGCCTTGCTTTTGATAAAGGATGTTTGGCGAAATATTCGACTCACCATAACGTCCGCCCAATGGAATAACTGCACCTGCGTGACCGGTATATTTCATCGGCAATTTTGACTGTCCAAGGAATCCTTCATCCGGCTCAGTAATGTGGTGAACAGCAAAACCGAAGAAATAACGGCGGCTGTATCCCAAAAGACCTGCAGAGAAATCGACATTGGTACGACTAGTAACGTTAGGAACCTCACTTGTATTGTACACGAATCCACGACGCGGGTCGATCATGTCACCGAAATTCAGCTTGCTCCAGTCAACCGACTTCTGAGCATAAGTAGCCTGCATTCCGATTTTCATTGAGAATTCACGTGTAATATTAAGCTGATAAGAGTACATACCACTGATGTTCGTGGTGTTGATCGTAGCCTGGCCTGCGCGGTCGTTTGTGAAGAGGAAACCTACACCACCCTGAATTGCGTCGATGTGCTGATCGTATGATGCGCTATACGTTACAAAAGTTCCTGTAATTCCAGGCCACTGGTTACGATAGTTCAGACAAATACGAGGACAACGCGCTGCTCCTGCAAATGCGGGGTTTAGGTACAGCGGATTTGCATAGAACTGGGTAAATTCCGGGTCTTGTGCAAAAAGATCGCCCACGGCTGCGGTAGATAGCGCGAGGACAATAACCAGACGTTTCATCATTTTATATGATGTTAGGTTGAGATACAATGATACGGAATTTACCCGAACCAACCGAGGATTTAGACAAATCCAAAGTGCTCAGGCAATAAACCGTGTTTGCCAGCGTTTTTCTCTCGGTTTAAATTCTGGTCCGGAAGAACAACGTAACAAATTAGCGTAATTTCAACCGGATTTCCAAGTGAATAGGTGGCAAACCTATTTTTTTGTCTGGTTTTTAATCCGAATTGGCCCGCACGCCAGCAAGAAAAAAGAACACAATCGCTTTGCGACATGAAGTCACGATCAATTACAACTCGCTTATTTACAGCTATTTGCGTCTTAACCGGACTCGCCCAAGGATATGCTCAACAGTTCAGAAAGCTGAATGCTGACCATTACGACCTGCGGTGGACCACTCCGCTCTACAACCGCTTCACAGAAACCGAATCCAAGAGCTTTCTGTGGTTTGAAGATGCGCAGTACGACGCGGGAAAGAATTTCCTGCCTTTCTGGTACCAGCTCAACGAAGTTTTCAGCGATGTAACCGTAACCGCTACAATTGAGAATCCGGTTTATGAAACTATGGATCCGAATTCGGTGGCCGCAGTTGGTATTCAAAGTACGCAGATCGGAAATGAACCGGAAATAATCACGAGTGTTGCGCGTTCGCGTGGCCGATACTATTCGAGCATCAAAATTGTACCCATCCGCAAAAATTCCTCGAACGGAAACTTAGAACGACTGGTGAGCTTCGATCTTAAAACAACGAAGACACCAAATGGTCGTCGTGAGGCAATGCAAACCGCGAGTGTTACGACTTCTGTTCTGTCAACGGGTACATGGTTCCGTATCGGTGTTGTGAATTCTGGTGTACACAAGATCGATTACAATTTTCTGAGTGGACTTGGAATTGACATGGGTTCACTTGATCCGCGCGACATACAAGTTTATGGTAACGGACGTGGACAACTTCCTTTCAGTAACTATCAGCAGCATTATGACGATCTGAATGAGAATGCAATTTTCGTCCAGGGTGAAGCAGACGGTGTGTTTGATGCGAATGATTACATCCTGTTCTACGGTGTTGCTCCGCACACTTGGAGATACGATACACTAGACAATAACTACCATCACCACGTTCACGAATATTCCGACAGCACCTATTACTTCATCTGTACCGACAAAGGCCCGGGTGCGCGCATTCAACCGCAAGGTTCAACAGGCTTAACACCAACAGATACAGTTGTAACGTTCGACGACTATGCATTTCACGAACTCGACAATGAAAATCTGATCAAATCGGGACGCAACTGGTACGGGGAGAAAATTGATATTATCAGCACGTATAGTTTCGCATTCAATTTTCCGAATATAGAACTCGGCGAATTATCGTGGTGCGATGTAGACATGATCGGACGTTTCGGCTCACCGAACAATTATAATATCGCATGTCAATCTGCAACTTCAACGTTGTACGTTCAGCCGGCACAGGTAAACACCTATTACGCGCCATACGCTCAAGGAGGCAACGAAGACATCACCTTTACTCCGAATGGCCCAACATTAACTGTGACTGTAACTCGCGATCCGTTGAATTCCGGCGCAACCGCATGGATAAACTGGGTTGAAGTAAACGTTCGCCGCCAGTTGAGAATGAGCGGATCGCAATTAGGATTCCGCGATATGAATTCTGTTGGAGCAGGAAATGTTGCGAAGTATCAATTCGGAAATTTCACGGGATCAACTGTGATCTGGGATGTTACCGATTACGCACATCCAAAAACACAAACGACTACGCAGAATGGTGGAAATCTGGAATGGGCATTGCCATCTGATACGCTGCACGATTTCGTAGCATTTGATGGAAGTTCATTTCTGTTTCCGGTTGCAATTGGTGCAGTTCCGAATCAGAATCTGCATGCAACACCGCAGGTTGATTATGTGATTGTAACGCACCCGATGTTCATGGCACAAGCGCAGGAGGTCGCGCAATTGCACGCAGATCACGACACACTCACGTCGGTGATTGTAACTCCGCAACAGATCTACAACGAATTTTCTTCAGGAGCACAAGACGTTACTGCAATCCGCGATTTTGTAAAAATGCTTTATGATCGCGCAACTACACCGGAAGAAATGCCGAAGTACTTGTTGCTGCTTGGTGACGGATCGTACGATAACAAGCATCGCCTCTCCAATAACACGAATTTCATTCCAACATTCCAGAATAAGGATGGACTTGGATTAACAACGTCATATGTGTCTGATGAGTT
This sequence comes from uncultured Chryseobacterium sp., assembly GCA_964447465.1. Taxonomy (GTDB): domain Bacteria; phylum Bacteroidota; class Bacteroidia; order Palsa-965; family Palsa-965. The sequence goes on along the minus strand of CAYUTR010000179.1, from coordinate 2,944 downwards.
CTTCGGCTTGTTAGATGACCAGGGCTACTGGGACAATGGTGCTGATGCCGGAATCTGTGATATTGGTATCGGGCGATTCCCGGTGCAGAATGTTTCGGAAGCACAAGGCATCGTCGACAAAATCCGATTCTACATGACGCGTCAGGCGCCCGTGATTAACGCTGCAGCGTGTGCAAACAATCAGTGTGGCAACGGCGGTGAGTGGAGAAACACTGTTGTGTTCATTGGCGATGATGAAGATTCAAACATTCACATGAGCCAGGCCGATCAGATGGCTACACTCGTTGATACGACGTACGATAATTACAACATCGATAAGATTTATCTGGATGCATATCAGCAGGAACAAACTCCTGGAGGTGCGCGATATCCGGAAGTCAACGAAGCGATCACGCGAAAAGTTGAGCGCGGTTGTCTGATCATGAATTACACCGGTCACGGAGGCGAAGTTGGTCTTGCACACGAACGTGTAATGGAAGTGCAGCAAATTAATTCATGGGCAAACATGTGCAACCTGCCGTTGTTTGTTACAGCTACCTGCGAGTTTGCACGTTATGATGATCCGTCAAGAACGTCAGCGGGTGAGTACATAATTCTCAATCCTAACGGAGGTGGAATCGGTTTGTTCACGACAGTGCGATTAGTTTATTCTACACCGAATTTTGTACTCAACAGAAATTTCTACCGCACTGTTTTTGATCCGGTAAATGGCGAGATGCCGCACATCGGTGATGTGTACCAGGAAACAAAAATGCTTAGCGGAAACAGTACGAACAACCGCAACTTTACATTGCTTGGCGATCCTGCACTGAAGCTTAATTATCCACAGAATGAAGTGGTGACTACTGAAGTGAACAGTCAGCCGGTAAACCTTACACAACCTGATACACTTCGTGCGCTTGATCGCATCACCATCAAAGGATATGTTGCAGATACATCTGGTGTGCAAATGACGGGCTTCAACGGAATTCTCTATCCGACAGTATTCGACAAGCCTGCGACGATCACCACATTAGGAAACGATCCTCCGAATCCTCCGTTTGTTTTCAAACTGCAGCGCAACATTCTATATCACGGAAAAGTAAGTGTGGTGAATGGAAATTTCGAATTCTCATTCGTTGTACCGCGTGATATTTCATATTCGTACGGAATTGGTCGCGTGAGTTATTACGCTGAAGACGGAATCACAGACGCATCAGGTTCTTATGAAAACATTGTCATCGGTGGATCGAATACTTCAGCGCCGCCGGATAATATCGGACCATCAATCCGCTTGTTCCTGAACGACAGTTTATTTGTTGCCGGAGGAATTACAGATGAAAGTCCGAAGCTTTTTGCAATGGTTACAGACAGTAATGGCGTAAACACAGTAGGTAATGGTATCGGTCACGATATTGTTGCAGTACTCGACGAAGAAACAGATCACGCGATCGTGCTGAATGATTATTACCAGTCGAACATCAACAGTTATCAGAGCGGAACGATTATTTATCCGTTCACAGATCTTGCAGAAGGTTCACACACACTTTCACTCAAGGTGTGGGATGTGTATAACAATTCTGCAACGGTTACAACTGATTTTGTAGTGCAGGCTGCAGCAGGATTGCGATTGAGTCACGTGTTGAATTACCCGAATCCGTTCACCACATCAACGTCATTCTTTTTCGAGCACAATCAATGTTGTACCGATTTTGACGCGATGGTTCAGGTTTTTACCGTCTCCGGTAAACTCGTGAAGACAATTAATCAGCATATTTATTCAGAAGGTTATCGCTCAGAAGCAATACTTTGGGACGGAACCGACGATTTCGGTGATAAAATCGGTCGTGGCGTTTACGTGTACAGAATGTACGTGCGTACTTCAGACGGCCTGGTAGCAGAGCATTACGACAAACTTGTAATTCTCTAGCAAATACCTCAACTAAATAATATATTTGCTCACTAACAATGAATGAAATGAAGAATTTGGTCACAAAAGCAGTGTTCGCATCGGCGTCAGCCCTTCTGCTTTCTGCTGTGCCGTCCGCTGCTCAGATCACGTACCGTCTGCCTCCTTCCGGTCCGTCAACACAGGGTACACTGACGACAGACGAATTGTTGGGTCAGCTGAACACGATAACAACCGCTGTTCCGTTTGCTCTCATCACTCCGGATTCACGTGCAGGAGGAATGGGTGAAACCGGTGTTGCAACTACACCTGACGTAAATTCAATTCACTGGAATGCTGCAAAACTTGCGTTCAACAAACAGAAGTTTGGACTTGGCGTATCGTACACTCCGTGGCTTCGTGCACTTGTGCCGGATATCAATCTTGCCTACGTTTCATTTTACGTAAAGCCAGATAAGAATTCAGCGTTCGGTGCATCACTTCGTTACTTCTCAATGGGAAGTATCACGTTCACAGATGTAGTTGGAAATACAATCGGTCAGTTCCGTCCAAATGAATTTGCACTTGACGCAGCGTACTCACGAAAGCTGAGCGATCATTTCTCTGCTGCAATGACTGCGCGTTTCATTCTGTCGAACCTTACGAACGGAATTACTGTTGCAGGTCAGGATACAAAAGCAGGTAAGGCGGTTGCGGTTGATCTTTCCGGTTACTACCACAATGATGAAATGGAAATGGCTGATAAGCCGATGACATTCATGGCTGGAATTGCGATCACGAACATCGGTAACAAGATTTCGTATTCGACCAGCATCAACAAAGATTTCATTCCGATCAATCTTCGTTTAGGATCAGGTTTTTCTGTGAAAGCAGATGATTACAACCGCATCGGATTTCAGCTGGAGTTTAATAAGCTGTTAGTTCCAACTCCGCCAGTGTATGAAATTGATCCTGCAACAGGAAGCCCGAAAATTGTAAACGGACAATATGTAATTGCAGCGGGGAAAGATCCTAACCGTTCAGTTCCTGAAGGAATGTTTGGTTCATTCAATGATG
>CAYUTR010000178.1:0-10027 GCA_964447465.1 uncultured Chryseobacterium sp. | reverse complement strand
GCTATTGCACGGCAAAGCGTCTCAATCAGGGCTAGTGAATTACCAACTGTTTGGATTTCGCTTAATGAGCGTGGTTCCTAAGTATGCGCTTTTGTCCGACGGAGGATGAATGAAGACCGTGCCATAAATTTCTTTTCCGAAAAGCTGACTCGCTATATCATTGCGTCTAAGTTTCCTTCCATTCTGTAGCGTATTGGAAATTTGTTTTTCCTCACCAACTCCATCAAGATACACTGCCGGCGGATGGAGTTCAGTGTAGAGATACCCCCATTCCGTTTCATGTTTTTTCCATTCGGGTGCAATGCCTTCCATCGCGAGCTCCGCTTTCGATGCTCCGATTCGATACACCTCGTCGGTGGAAGAAATTACGATGTAAAGCACTGCGTATTCCATGAGCGCAATCTATGGTCACGTTTTCAGAAAGTCTGACTAAGAAATTTAGCTAAGTGTTAATTGAACCGCATATTGTACTAGGTGTCAGCAAGACAGTAACGCAATATCGCAGCGGCGACGATCATTACGTGCACATGGATTTGTAACAATGGCTAGAATCAACTTATCTTTCTACAAACTATACACATACCAAAAATGATTGTCACCACCATGACCAACTGCTTCCGCACGATAATCACAACGCAGGATAATGATTTCCGCACAATCGTCACGACCGAAAATCTTAATTTCCGTCAGATCATTGTTGTTGTTACGCAAGGAGGAGATTAGAAATGCAGAGAATGATTATTGTTGTCACTTCGCAGGGCGGAGGATAAATTCTACTGCACGAGAAATTTTCCTTGGACGTTTGTTCCATTTTTCTCAACGACGGAATAGAAATAAATTCCTTTCGGAAACTTCTGAACAGAAATTATGAGTGAAGATTCGCTCGTTTCTTCCCGCCACACTTCTTTCCCGAGTGCATCATAAATAACAAGCTCACGCGATCTTTGCTCGCCCGAGAATTGAAACGTGATCATGTCACTTGCAGGATTTGGAAATACATCCACTACGGCTGACGATTGTGAGTATGAATGAATTCCCGTTGGTAGAGAGTGATTATACTTTGCAATATGATTTACGGTATCCCCGTTAATCGTTTTGAAATGCCCGGAAATCACCAGAGAATCATTGTAAAAATCAATATCTCGAATTATAGTTCCTGGAGGAAAGGTATCATTGAATGTTTGCCATACCATTCCATCCCAAATCGCCAGATAAGTAGTCGATGAATCACCAGCCTGTGTGAAATACCCTCCGACATAAAGCCGATCATTATGTACTGCCAAACTGGTAACACGGTTGTTTACTCCTCCTCCAACTTCCAAGAATTGAGTGCCGTTCCACTTCATGATGTAATCACCTGTAAACCCATCTTGCTTTCTGAAATAACCACCAATATATAATTCATCACGAAACACAATCATTGTTTCAATATAACTGGTTGCTCCAGTTCCAATAAATTCGGGATCTACCGTGTCGAGGATACCATTGACATACCTCGCGAAATCCGCAGAAGGACCGTTGGTAGTTGTTGTAAAATCCCCACCAACGTATAACGTGTCGCGATAAAATGCCATACAAGTCGCGACATAACCAAGTGAACTATTGTCCCCTTCAAACGGAGTTAATCCCGAAAGACTTTGCCCATCAAACTTGCCGAGCAAAAACGTTGAATCTCCACCAATCCGATCAAATGCTCCTGCCATATAAAGCTCACCATTTTTTTCAGCAAAGCATGAGACGAAGTAATTCGGACTATTCGCTAAGGTGTCCCATGTTAATCCATTCCATTTGGCAAGATGACGAGTTGAAGCCGGTGGGTAAAAACTACCATTTAGTATTAAGGTATCGTCGAATTTTGTTAATGCGAATTTGTAATTCGAGGCGCTGTAGAAATTTCTTGTTGAATCCCAGGCACTACCGTTCCACTTTGCGACTCCTGTCATTGAAACACAATTTCCATCCTGACTAAAACTACCTGTCGCAAATAATGTGTTAGTCAAAGAGTCAACATACAATCTGTTTACATCTGCACTCGGAAAAAAACATTCAATACCCTTATCCAAGGGCAGCCAGTCCTGACAAAACAAGACTGGCTGCTGGATAAGAACAAATAGAAGAATAAATACTCTTCTCATTATGACTTCTAATTCTTGATGAACTTTTGACTTATTGTTCCCTCGTTATTTACTAACTCGATAAAGTACATTCCAACGGCCAAGTCACTTACATCAATCGTGTAATATAAATCGGAACCACTAGTTTGTTGCTGACTTACTACCCTACCTGTTAAGTCAACAACTTGAATTGTTGTGCCTTCAACGGCTGTTTTGCTTAATTGTAAAGTTACAAAATCGGAAGATGGATTCGGGTATATGGAAAATTGATTTCCATCACTTTGTTGTTGCTCAGAAATCCCGACAATCTGCGTTATGTCAAATCTTGAGATGACGGCGTTGGCCCCACTGCCAGAAGGATCAGTGGGTTGATAATAATCCGTTGTGCTGCTTACGTCATATTCTAGTGGAGTATATGCAACGCCTGAGGCGCCAGTCAAAAATAGTTTATCCGTAGTACAGTACACTCCGGCATTTGTCACAAAACCATTTTGCCCAAACAAGGTTGACCAAATAATATTCTCGTATTGATCAAAAGCCATAATGAACATCCTATCGATACCGGTGTTAGTTGTTTCCATATAATTAAAACCCGAGTAGTCGCAAATTGGATGAGAGTTAATAGGAGCAGGCTGACACAAGTTTGGAGACGTCGCCACTGTGCTAATGTCAGATACACCAGCAAGGTATATATTGCCTTGTGGGTCCGACGTAACATCGAATAGAGTAACCGCAGTTGCACCAATATAAGTCGTCCAGACCTGTTGGCGATTAGAATCAAATTTTGCAAGGTAACCGTCATAATTCCCACCGGAGCTATTCCCATAAGCTTGGTTATAATTACCTATCGGACTATTCAGGCTCGGAAATGAAACTGAGTAACCAAATACATTACCCGCCACATAGACGTTGTCGTTTATTACTTCGATGGATGGAGCGACCGCACCTGGAGCAGAAGCAAAAATACCACCACCCTCATTTTGCGAACCTCCAAAAAATGTAGACCAAATCAGTTGTTGGTTCGTATTATCAAATTCAACAATGATTGCATCCACTCCTCCACCTGATCCTTGGCTATAATATGCGCCGCCATTGTCACAAAAAGGGAAATCACCGACCGTTGGGGGCACAACACACGATGTAGACGAATAATTTTGGGAAGTGGTAACACCAACGACTACGGGGTTGTTCGATGGATCACGTAAGGAAACATCAATGAATCTATCATTTCCTGAGCCGCCATAGGAGGTGGCCCAAATATTATTATAACTATTATCGAGCCTCATAATAAATCCGTCACTCGAACCTGCATTATACTGCTGATTATAATTACCTCCGGTTACAAATGGCAAGCCAGAAGTGGAATAGCTGAATCCAACTAAATATATATCCAGTGTTGTAGCCTTACCAAGATCGATACTTGTTGTGTAATCGTACGAAGTTCCACCTATGTATGAATCACATATTGAATATCCAAATGCATCAAACACGATAATAAACCCATCACCACCCCCAGCATAGCTAATATCATTGATGCCGCTAGTGGATAGACTTGTAAAATCGGAACTGCCGGTCTGACCTACCGCATACGAGTTGTTACTGCCATCCACGGCCAAGTCGCTGGAATAGTCGGACCCACTGCCGCCAAAATATGTTATCCATTGACTTTGAGCGGCACTGCTAAATCGAGCCATAAACCCATCTACATTTCCAGTGAATGGATTAATCGTTGGACCGACCTGACCGATAATTAAACCTGCACCTGTGGTTCCTGTCATCCACGAAACATTCAGTGAATTAGCTTCAATATGCGTACCGTAATTATTATTACTAGCTACATTGGGGAAGAATGTGCTCCATTCAAGAGTAGCAATAGATGAAGTGCTGGATGGAGGTGCGCCCCAGTCGCACTCAAAAACTAAGGTTCGCCCACTGGTGTATGATCCGATATTAATAAATTCAACATTCCCGCTTCCGTTTATTGAATAGTCCGGCTGCCATGCTATTGGTACCCTGGTCCCGCTATTGTCAATTTCGAACGCAGTGGCTTGGCGTTGTTTCAGTGTTCCTAACACCGTATATACCATGAGTGTATCGTTCACGATTTTTACACTGTCGGCGCCTACGAAATCCATTTCAATATCGCTGGCATTTCCTCCTGTTCTGATAATAAAATAGTGTTTAAGGCCCATAACATTGCTCGTGTACATAGCATCAATCTTCGAATAGACATTTGGGTAAACCAATTGAGAGTACAGCGGAACATTTTCAAGCGGATAGTCGAGATATCCTTGTAGGTAATTGAAATAAGTTTCCTGCTTGTCCTTTGGATAGACATTTACAGGATTAGAACCAATTAATTTCATATCGACGCGATGCATCGTATCATTTGTGACGTCTGATGTATCAATGCTCGACCACACATAGGTGACCGCCGTGTCTGAAAAAAATACCGGTGGCCAGGTCGCCTTACAATAGAACTGAATACTAGCTTCGGGTAAAGTATCCGTATTGTAAAGCTGCCCATGATTCTCTTCAAACAAAAATGCATACGCAGCGTTAACTGTATCTGGTGGTGTGATTATTCCTTTTTCAGTATAGCGGACGGTAGTATAAACACGATCTGTATCATCAAGATCGCTTTGTCCTGACACAATTATTCCTCCAATACTATCAACTGCAATTGCTGTCGCAACATCACTTCCGTTTCTCCAGCTGTTAAAAGCAATTTTCCATTGCAGTGTTCCGGCTCCGTTGTACTTGATGGTATAATAGTTTTTAGTTGCCGCACTATCGTAACTGTAACCTGTCACATAGATCTGAGTAGTATCTCTGACTGCAATTGCAGTCGCGCTATCCTGCGCATTTGTACCTCCGTCAAATGCAGTTACCCAGCGTTGCACTCCCGTTTTACTGTATTTAACAGTGACGTAATCTTGAGCTGAAGTTGAAGAGTTTTTGCAACCCGTAACAATCACATTTCCCGCAGTATCAACACACAACCCACTCGCAAAATCATTCAGATTATTTCCCCCGTCATAAGTTGCGCTCCAGATAATATTTAAAGCGGTATCTAATTTGACCGTTTTGAAATCGTAGAGTGTAGTAACATTGAGCACACTGCCTGTGAGATAAATATTTCCACTTAGATCCATCTGAAAGTCTGCCACCTTATCAAACCCAAATGCTGTACCTCCTGTCACAGTAGCTGTAACGAGTGAGCCGTCAGAAGCTTTCAATTTCACAACAGCGTACTTGTAAGTGGTGCTGGCGGATTGTGCTCCACCCGCAACGAAAACGTTATTACCACTTGCCCACAGATTTACAGCTCCGTCATTCATGGTCGTATAGTCCCAGCTTGATGCCCAAATCTGATTGCCATTTGTATCAAGGCGAACGGCAAGTATATCGTACTTGTTGGTCGAGCCCTGCCAGGTAGTTCCAACGGCGACAATCGCGTTGGTGGAAAGCTGCATTGCGGCGTACGCATCATGACGCGAGCCAGCTCCGTTGTAAGTTTTAGTCCACTTGTGAGTCCCTAACTTATTGTATTTGATAACTACTGCATTGTTAGAATCTGTAGCATCCTTGTAATAGGTTCCGCAGACGTAGACGTTTCCAATACCGTCAATTTGCACATCAGTTGCATAATCATTCGCATTACCGGCGCCGTTGTAAGTGTTTGACCAAAGGACAACACCCGATGCGTTTTTCTTTTGAACTAAAATGTCATAGTTACCCGAGCTGTTAAGCGTTGATCCGCAGACATAATAATATGTTGCTCCACTTAATCCTTTTGATCGGACAATTGATCGTTGAAAATTGTTCTGAGTTCCGGAAACGGTATTCCAGTCCTCAAATACCGTATTGGTTTGAGCAATGCAGGAATAGCTTAGTGCAAGCATTCCAACAATGAAAAATACTTTGCTTCTACTCATGGGAGATTTTTGTTTCATTGGGTTGACTGTTTTTTTGTAGATATATATTTGATTTAGGAAATACAAAAGCAGCCGTGCATTTAGCCCGGAATTTCTGAGGACGTATTGATCACAACTCCACCACGCTCCGCAGTATGCGAAGCACACAGAGCGCCGATGCTCCGTAATTGCCTACGATTTGCGTGTCAGGGATACCGCCGGGGGGACCTGGCGATATCCCATGGGACACAATTAAATTTCTTGCTGAATAGCGCTTACAGCAACGGCAAGGTATTCCTTTTGTTGTTGCTATAGCAACAAATCTTCGTCATTATTTATCAACTCCAGCGTTAATCTCGTATTCATGCGAAGTTTACGTCAAGTTATTTTTCTGAACTCTGTGATTTACTTTCCGAATGGAATGTATTTCTTTCCCACCTAGTTTTTTTTGAATTCTAAGTGCCACGGTAGATACTCAACCGAATTGTAGGTGAAGGTTACGGAGAGAGTGCGGTCATCGGTTCCCAACTTGAACGTGTGCATATGCGCCGCGCGCTTTCCCATTTCCATGTCAGCTTCCAGTATTCCGGAATTCATGTATGCGCACCATTGCTTCGTCTTTTTGTTGCCTCCCATATTATCTACTTCTATCCACTTACACATGTACTCGCCACAGGAGTCGGTGGTGCTTTGTGTGATCTCAAGAGTGACATACTGATAGCCCGCGTAGTAATCGTATTTCGTTGACCAATGACCTACTAATTTATTCGTATCAATCACTTGTGGTTCAACGGGACTTGCGATTACACTAATGTTTGAATCTAGACCTTCCAATTTTTCATTGTGCGTAGCGAGTCGCTCAAACACTTCAGTGGTTGGCCACAGATCATTCCCTGCCCATACGATCACATCGTTATCATCATCGTATTCAAAGCGAGTGTTCGGCAAACCATTTACCAATCGCCCTTCATCATCAAGAACGTACACTCCTTGGAATGTAGGTGATCCCATTATCTGAAAGGAATTCCCGTTTTGTGAAATTGTGATTCTGTCTGGTTTGCCACGCATGACCCAGATGTCCACATAGTCAGAACCGGGATCAGAACAGGAGGTAAGGTAAATGCTGAAAGCAGCGAGAAGGAGAATAAGATAGTGCTTCAAGGGATGATAGTTTTTTCATGGTTTCACTCCAAATAGACGGTTAAATATATCAATTTATTATATAAATGACAGATATATCTGTCATTTGTGTTGTGCGCAGGAAGGACTTTTACCCTGTGAAGACGGATAAAAGACTTAGGTCATTCTTGAGAAAACTCGGTCGAAGGATACGAGAGCTCAGAAAGGCACAGGAAATCTCACAAGATCAGCTTGCGTTCGAGTCCGGTTTACAGCGCGTGACGATAGGAGCGATTGAGCGCGGAGAGCAGAATCCCACGACCGAAACATTACTCAATATTTCTTCAGCGCTGAATGTTGAAGTGGGCGATCTCTTCGACTTCAAAAGTCTGAAGTAAAATGCGGCCGTTTTGGCAAAATTAATTCTTGGAAAACTCCGACCACTCCACGGATTCTTCAAATCCCTTTTCACACATCTTGAAGTCCGACGGGAAAAGCAAATTGTGGCATTCACAAATGTAACCGGTATGCTCATGCGCGACCGCTAGATCATATAGCGCGCGTCCGCAGTTCGGGCATTCCGGAAATTGTTTCGTCTCCATTCTATCTGTAAAGATAATCCTTCTTCTGCTTTCTCATGTTGTCCCGATCACAGCATCGGTATTGGTGATTTGTTTCCTTATGCAAAGGTGTCCGCCACGCCGTCAATGAAACAAGGCAGGATAAATCGCGCTGCAACAATTTTTCATTCCTGTTTTTTGAAATGATCGCATGAAAATTTCTTGCGCGCGTCCTTGTTTCATTGACGTCGCGGCTCGCAAAAAAGGTGCATAAGAAAACAATCACCCGACGTGTGAACCAAAAAGAGACAACATGAGAAAGCAGCGAACACCATTTGTAACAGACATTGAATTGTTATACCGACCAACAGAATTTCTACGTAACGCCTCGCAGATTAGACAGAGCGCAGATGCCGAGCAGTTATGTCGATCCATGATTCCGGAAGGACAAATTGCATTACGTGAATACTTTGTCATGTTGCTTCTCAATCGCGCAAATCGTGTGATCTCCCGTAGCGTGATTTCCATCGGTGGAATGAACACCACTGTTGTCGATCCGAAAATTGTTTTTATGACTGCGCTTGCGGCAGGTGCAGGAGCAATGATACTTGCACATAATCATCCCAGCGGGTCTGTGCAGCCAAGCCAGGCCGATATACAACTTACAAAGCGCATCAGTGATGGGGCCTCGATTCTCGATCTCTCCCTACTCGATCATCTTATTCTTAGTGCTGATTCAACTGGCGATCCAACAAGCGGACGCACTTTTTTCTCTTTCGCAGAAGAAGGGATGTTGTAGTCAACTACACACTCAACTCGAAGCGCCGCATTCCAAACGGAAGTGCGGCGCTTCTTTCTCCAGAGGGGAGATTCTAGATCTTGATGACCGAAAAATAGAGACAAGGATGAATACTATCCGCTTGCAAGCGGATAGTATTCAACAAGATATTCACCACACCTGATTTCATTCATATTTGAGCCATCAGCGATTTTCGAATATAGAAAACCCCGTGTTTTCACCCTTGCGTCGCGTCCTTTTTTTACTCAGCTTTGATACGCTAATCCTCCAACCCATGGCATCAACCAAAAACATCGATCCGTTCGATATCGCTGTACTCAAGAAGTGTACCGGCTACAACGAGAAATTCATTGACGGCAAGACTTCCGTTTCGCTGAACGTACTTGGCAGTACGCATAAAGCAGCGTTGCCGAAAGTAGACGGCAACACGAAAGGCATATTGCACTACACTAATTTGAGCGTGTGGTACAGCAAGACGCGCAAGGTGCCGTTTGTTTCAGCATACAACATTGACGGCAGTAGCAAAGCGGCAGTGCCGCGTGCGAGTTCATTCAAGCCTGATCCTCGCATTGACGAGAAACTACAGCTGGAGAAACTGTATGATCTCGAGAAGGACTTTACCGAATTCGAAATCGGACACATGGCATCGCACAGCGAAATGTCGTGGGGACCGGATAGCAAGGTGAAAGCGTTTCAGACGTTTCATTATACTAACAGCGTACCGCAGGTGGAACGATTGAATTCCGGACTGTGGGGCAAACTAGAAACGTATGTCGTGGAAGAAGTCGCAGAAGCGAAGAACAAGAAAATCTGTGTGTTCACCGGACCAATGCTGAAGAAAGTCGATCCAGCGTATGTGAATGACAAAACATTTAAAGTGCCGCTGTTCTTTTACAAAGTGGTCGTCTTCTCATATGAGAATAAATTACACGCAACCGCATTCGTGATGAGCCAGTACAAACGTGCAGTTGAGCTCCAGTTGATTTCGCAGAAGACGAAGCCGGTGACGAAAGCATTTGTACAAGAAAAGACAGAACCATTCAGTGACTACCAGCACAAAGAAGTATTCCAGGTGAATCTTGATTTGGTGGAGAGTTATACTGGGTTGAAGTTCGGATGGAAAGCGGTCAAACGGATAAAGGTGGATATGGGCGAACACAAACTCGAGGAGATCGCGAAAATCGGAAGCGGAGAAGACTTGAAGAAACGGCGCTTATTCAAAGGACCGGAGGAAAGCCTAACGGTGCGACTTGCCGGAAAGCTCAACATGATTATGCCGAAATAGGACGTACATATAAAGCAGTTCTTATGAAACCATCTTTATCGGACATGTTGTCCTTGACGAGGCTCCATAGACCCGACCGTTCTAAGTTTCAATTCAATGATAATACCCTAAAAACCAAAAACAAAAAATGGCTACTCTAACATTATTGAATGGCGATCCGCAACCCGATCAGCCGAACACAGGAAATACTGCCAGCAGTGGCTATGTATTTTGGTTTGAAGAATACATAAGAA
>CAYUTR010000177.1:0-10100 GCA_964447465.1 uncultured Chryseobacterium sp. | reverse complement strand
AAGGATTTGAGAAGTACGGTGTCAATACGCTGCACGGGATTGTAGTCAATTACATTGTTGCAGCCTCAACTGGTTTGTGCATCGTTGGAATTCCGGCTATGGATGTCTTCGAAGTTCAGACCGAAGGCGTTTTGTGGATACCGATCCTGTTGGGATTTCTCTTCATCAGTATATTTTTCACGCTTGCGAAAACAGCACAGGTAGTTGGCATTTCAGTTGCTACTGTCGCCAACAAAATGTCGGTGGTGATTCCTGTTGTTGCTGCACTCTATTTATACGATGAAAGCCTGAACTGGATAAAGGCAACAGGAATCTGCGCGGCCCTTCTGGCTGTATGGATGTCGTCAAGAAAATCAGCGGGAGCCGCAATTGATCCAAAGTATCTTTTCTTTCCCTTGATAATTTTTATCGGCAGCGGCATCATCGACGCACTGATCAATCATTTGCAGAAAACCATTCCCGGTCAGGAAATGATTCCGTTTATGTTCAGCATTGCCTTCGGTTGCGCGTTTGTCATCGGCATCGCGGTCATCACTTATCGAGTGATCCGGTTTCGCGAACGGATAACGACTAAGAGCATCGTGGGGGGAATTGTTCTTGGCATTCCCAATTACTTTTCCATTTTCGCTGTAGCCAAAGCTCTTGACGCCCGTATTATGGATTCGTCAGCCTTCTACCCGGTGAACAACATGGGAATCGTTGTATGTTCAGCAATCGGAGCAACGCTGGTTTTTCGTGAAAAATTATCGACCATTAACTGGTTGGGTATTGCACTCTCGGTTGGTGCAATCGCCATGATTGCATTTTCATAGATGCTGTTCGACGATACATATAAGACACTTGCTTCTCCGGCAGAAGGCTTGTTCCGCGATCGCGGCAGTAAGTTTCTTGCATTTGCATTTTCTGTTTCATCGACGGAAGAAATCTCTGAAATTATTCAGAAGCTGAAGAAAGAACATCCCGGCGCAAATCATCATTGCTATGCTTGGAGACTTGGCGTGGCTGGAGATTCTTTCCGCGCGAACGACGACGGTGAACCATCCGGCACAGCAGGAAAACCAATTTACAACCAGGTTTTGTCAGCGGGAATTACGAATACGCTTATTGTAGTTGTTCGATATTTCGGCGGAACATTGCTTGGCGTAAGCGGATTGATCAACGCATATCGTTCCGCAGCGGCCGACTGTATTGCGAATGCTAACATCGTCGAGAAACAAATCACGGAAATCTACAAATTGGAATTCTCCTACGACGCGATGAATGCGGTAATGAAAATTCTCAAGGACTACGATCTCGCACAATCGAAACAGAAATTCGAACTGGAATGCGAACTGGAATTTGCGGTGAGAAAATCGGAAGCTGATAACGTGGTTGCTCTTCTCAATTCTATTTTCTCAGTGAAAACTTCCTGGCTAAAAACGGTTTAGTGGCTTACAACTGGTAGGCGGTTGTCAGTTCGAGCGCAGTCGAGAACTCAACAACCGTGACTCATCCGAATTTGCCGACTTCTCGACTGCGCTCGAAGTGACAAATTCAACCGAAGTATGGTTTCAGTGCATTGAGAAATCCCGCTGGTGCTCCGCAAGGTTTCTTGGTAGAAGCAGAAACAAATACCAAAGTAGTTTCACCTTCATTCAGCTTCTCCCCTTTCTCGTTGAACATCTCGTATTCGAATTTAATTCTCGCAGCCGGCATTTCCTTAATCATCGTTTTCACCACGAGCATATCATCATACAAAGCCGGCTTGAGATACTTAATAGAATACGTGTACACCGGCAAAAGAATTCCGCTGTCTTCCATCTCCTTGTAATTCCATCCGAGCTTTCGCAATGCTTCAACGCGACCTACTTCATAGTACTCCGCGTAGTTTCCATAATAGGCATAACCCATACGATCGGTTTCTCCGTAACGCACGCGCATTGATGTTTCAGCTATGAACATAGAGTGAATTTGCAGTGAAGTTACTGAAATTCATTTCGATAAATTAACATGCTTTCAGCAATGAAAAACACTTAACTTGCAGTAACAAAACTCCCACGTGCGGCGCATTCTCTTTCTCTTATTTTTCATTGGTACGGTAGCAATTGCGTGTCACCACAAATCGCACGTCACTGCAGTTACCCCTGGCTTTGTAGAAATGAACGCCGGTGTGTCTCAGAGTGATTCTGCAACGCATGCGATACTCGCTCCTTACAAATTGAGTCTCGACAGCGTGATGAATGCAGTGGTAGGTCAAACCGCTTTTGCGCTTCCGAAGGAACCTGGGAAAGTCGAAACGCTATTGGGAAATTTCGTTGCAGATGCTTGTCTCTCCAGAGGAAATACAATGTATCATCCGACCGACGGATTATCCGCGCAAGTCTGCGTTCTCAACAACGGAGGACTTCGTGCTTCGCTTCCTGCAGGCAACATCACACGAGGAAATGTATTTGAGCTGATGCCCTTCGATAATGAAATTGTGGTCGTGACCATCAGCGGAAAGAAGATGTGGGACCTCGTGAAATTTTGTTGTGCATCAGGTGGTGTTCCGGTCGCTGGAGTAAACATCGGCATGAAGCCGGATAAAACCCCCGGTACCGTTCTCATTGGAGGAGTGCCATATGATTCTACGAAAACGTACAAGGTGATGACATCGGATTACCTGGCGAACGGCGGCGATAAAATGGGATTCCTCAAGGATCCGATACAACAGGAGAAAACAGGATACCTGATCCGCAACGCAATCCTTGACACATTTTCAGAAGCGCAGAGAGCAGGAAAAATGATTTCACCGGTAACCGACGGGAGGATGCATTATGAAAACTAGCCGCCGCGAATTCCTGCAATTGCTCACCGGAGGAGGCGCACTTCTCGGTCTCGGATTCCTGACCAGTGGATTCCGTCCAATAGGAAAACCGAAGGTCAAAATCGTGATCCTGCACACGAACGATGTTCACAGCCACATAGAGCCCTTCCCTGCCAACGATCCCAAATACGCAGGACTTGGAGGCGTTGAGCGGAGATCTGCGCTTATACGCGATCTGAGAGCCAAAGAAAAGAATGTGATTCTCCTCGACGCCGGCGACATTTTCCAGGGAACACCGTATTTCAACATGTACGGAGGTGAAGTGGAAATGAAGCTGATGACGGCAATGGGATACGATGCCACAGCAATCGGCAATCACGATTTCGATGGAGGATTAGACAATCTGGCAAAACAGCTCAAGCACGCCAATTTCCCAATGCTCGTAGCGAACTACGACTTCACCGGAACTCCGATGGAAGGGAAAACCATTCCGTACAAGATCTTCGAACACGAAGGCATCAAGACAGGTGTCTTCGGTTTGGGTATAGAAATGGCCGGACTGGTCGATAGTCGTCTCTATGGAAAAACGGTGTATCTCGACCCTATAGTTAAAGCGGCTGAGATGGTGAAGGAGTTACGTGATGATAAAAAATGTGACGTGGTGATCTGCCTGTCGCACCTCGGGTTCAAATATGAAAACGACAAAGTGAGCGATATGGAGCTCGCGAAAAAATCGCGCGGAATTGACATAATCATCGGCGGTCACACACACACTTTTCTTGATCGCGGGACGATCGTAAAAAACCGCGAAGCGAAGGATGTGGTAGTTGCGCAAGTTGGCTGGGCGGGAATCCGTCTCGGCAAAATTGAAATTTTTACTGACAAAAATTCGAAGGAAAAATCAGTGGTGACCGCATCTGTAAATATTGCAGACAATGCACGCTTCTGACCGAAATAAATAAAATTTAATATTTGGAGAATTGACAATTCAGAGTTTGTCAGGACAGAACACCCTCTGAAACGCAGTACTGTGATAACAATCAATTATGCAAACCCTCTCGAAATTTTTTCTAAATTTATTTTGTTGAAAAAAATTGGTGGGTTGGCCATTAATAATAATTTTGGGAACCGTTAGAGATAACGCCCACACAGACACACACACTGAAGATATAATAACCCTTTACCGCTGGAGAGTACAAGAATGGAGAAAACACACGATAGGATCTGGGATAGTTGTTTGAACATTATCAGAGATAACGTAAGTGCGCAGAGTTTCAAAACATGGTTTGAGCCGATAAAGCCGCTTAAGGTCAATGCTAATATTCTGACGATTCAGGTCCCAAGCCAGTTCTTTTATGAGTGGCTTGAAGAACATTACATCACACTTCTCAAGAAAACGATCCGTAAGGAACTTGGTGCTGAAGGAAAGCTCGAATATTCTATCATCATGGAGAATTCGTTCAGCAGCACGAAACCGTACACTGTGAAGATTCCTACATCGAACCGGAAGGATACCAAAAACCTTTCTGTACCGATGCCGATTGATCTGAACAAGAACACGATCCGTAACCCGTTCATTATTCCGGGACTTAAGAAAGTGAACGTTGAGTCACAACTCAATGCCAATTACTCATTCGAGAATTTCGTAGAAGGTGATTGCAACCGTCTCGCGCGCTCAGCAGGTTTCGCTGTATCGCAGAAACCGGGTGGAACAGCTTTTAACCCGCTTCTCATCTATGGCGGAGTTGGTCTTGGAAAAACTCACCTTGCTCACGCAATCGGATTACAGATCAAGAACCTTCATCCCGGCAAAACCGTTCTGTACGTTTCTTCAGAGAAATTTACACACCAGTTCATTGACGCGGTAAAGAATAACAACCAGAACGATTTCATCCACTTCTACCAGATGATCGATGTACTCATCATTGATGACGTACAGTTCTTCGCCGGTAAAGACAAGACGCAGGATGTGTTCTTCCATATTTTCAACCATCTTCACCAGACCGGCAAGCAGCTCGTTCTTACAGCTGACAAGCCACCAGTGGAAATGCAGGGAATGGAACAGCGACTTCTCTCCCGTTTCAAGTGGGGACTCTCTGCGGATCTTCAGATCCCAAGCCTCGAGACGCGTATCGCTATTCTGGAAAAGAAATTGTACATCGACGGTATCGAGCTTCCGCGTGAAGTAATTGAATACCTCGCTTACAGCATCACAACAAATATCCGCGAACTCGAAGGAGCATATATCTCATTGCTTGCACAGGCATCTCTGAACAAGAAGGCGATCACGCTGGATCTTGCGAAGCAGATGATCGACAAGTTTGTGAAGAACACTGCCCGCGAGGTTTCTATCGATTACATCCAGAAAGTGGTATGCGATTACTTCGACCTTCCGATCGAGCTTCTCAAGAGCAAGACACGCAAACGCGAAGTTGTTCAGGCACGTCAGATTGCAATGTACTTTGCTAAGAGCATGACCAAATCGTCTTTGGCTACAATCGGAATGCATTGCGGTGGTAAAGATCACGCAACTGTTCTGCACGCCTGCCGCACGGTGAATAACCTGATGGACACAGACAAGCGTTTCAGAGCTTACATCGATGAGCTGGAGAAAAAACTCAGCATACAATAAAAAAAACGCCTTCAGAAATGAAGGCGTTTTTTTTGTTCCCTGTTTCCAGTTTCCCGTTGTTCCCTGTGCGAAGTTCTTCGTTTGTCTAACTGAACAGGGTACCAAGTACATCGCACAACCGGAAACCGGAAACTGGGAACCGGAAACTAGAAGCGTTCTTTCAGGTCTTCCTTGAACACAATCTTGTAGTGCGTGCCGTTCTGTGTATTGACAGTAACGTCTCCGTTCAACTGTTCAGTCAACATGCGAATAAGAAGTATGCCGAGTGATTCAGTGGTTTTGAAATCAACTTCCTTCGGAATGCCAACACCATTGTCGCCAACTTCCAGCGAGTATAGATTGGTACTGATCTTCTTCATTGATATACTGATCTCGCCGTCCTCCTGCGCACTGAATGCATATTTCAGAGAGTTGGATACGATTTCACTCAATATAAGACCGAGCGGAACGATTGTATCAATCTTGAATTCGATCGGACCAACATCTGCTTTCAGACGGATGTTCTTGTTGGAATCGTATGCATCAATCAGTGTTCTGACAAGTTCATCAATGTAGCCAGCCATGTCGATGTTAACAAGGTTCTTACTCTGGTACATCTTCTCGTGAATGAGTGCCATAGAATTCACACGGTGACGCAGATCTTCGAAGAGCGAAAGAACACGCGGGTCCTGGATCGTCTCTGCATGCAGATTCAGTAAGCTCGAAATAATCTGCAGATTGTTTTTCACGCGATGGTGAATCTCTTTCAGCATGAGCGATTTCTCTTCGTTCTGCTTTGATATCTCCTGCGTACGTAAGCGGATTTCTTCCTCCAGCGATTCACGTTGACGTTTCACAATACGGTTGCGTAATACGGTGATATAATACAGAATACCACCAACAGTTCCGATCACCAGCAATACGAACCACCACGTTGCCCAGAACGGAACAGGTGGCGACAGAATCCTGATCAGGCAACTTTCTGCAGGAATCGTATTCCAGATGTTCTGTCCGTTACTCGCCACCACACGGAATTTGTATTGTCCCGGAGGAAGATTAGTGTACGTAAATTCTGTTTGCGCTGTAATGGGTTGCCATGCAGAATCAAATCCAACCAGCATGAATTTGTAATGTATGCTCGATGGATTCTGCAAGTGAACACCTTCGTAAAGAAACGTCAGCTGATTGTGATCGTGTTCAAGATTAAGTTCAGAAGGAAGTTGGTACCATCCGCCCTGTTGTCCACCAGACCACGTCCAATCTGTTTTCTCGAGGAACAAACGGATACCGGTGAGATGAATGTTCGGCTCAATCGCATCGTCCATATCGTTCGATGGATCATAACTGATCACACCTTTCACGGTGCCGAACCACAATTCGTTGTTTCGTGTTCTACACACCGCACGGGAATTACATTCTATTCCGCGGAAACCTTCGTTCTTTCCATAGTTTCTCACAGAAGTAATGTTCGACTCATCATTCAGCGTAACACAATCCAAACCTTTATTGGTGCCAACCCATAAGCGACCTTGTGAATCGAATTCAATCAGGAAAACTGTATTAGATGCAAGTCCGTCGTCCTGATCGAAAGATGTGAATGTCATTCCGTCGTAACGCATTACGCACAAGTCAGTGTGAAACCAGATATAACCGTGACGATCTTCTTTGATTGAACCTACGTACGAGTTGCAGAATTCTTTCTGCATCAACGTGGTGAATTTTGTGCCGTCATATTTTACGAGGCCGGCACCAGTTCCAAACCACATGTTGCCCCTGCTGTCTTCGAAAATATCGTGAATGTAATCCTGCGGCAGCTCTCCGGTCTTCACAGTGAAATTGGTCAACGTTTTTCCATCATCGCGATAAAGTCCGCTCCCCCACGTTCCGATCCAGAGATTTCCTTTGCTATCGGCACACAGCGATCGGACACGAATTCCGTTCAGGATTGTCTTCACAGGGCGACCATTCACAATGCACGTTGCTCCTGAAAAATGTCCCACCCAAACACGCTGCGATGAGTCTTCACACACTGCAACCGGCTGACGGAAAGTAACACCGTTATTAAGCACTGCATGAGAAACTCCTGTACCGTCGTTATCACCCGATGGTTCGTATAGGTACAACCCATCGTCATTGGATCCAACCCAAATGCTTCCGCTGTGATCTTCAAATATTCTGAACACAGTCGGAGAACCAAGTCCTGACTCTTCGCTGTAATAAGAGAAAGCTTCACTGCGGAGTTTTACAAGACTTTGCTCGCGCGTCGCCATCCAGATGTGACGCGTATCATCTTCGGTGATCATGTACACTGCATCTGCAGCCAAACCATTCGTGCTGTTGTACGTTGTGATGATTCCCTTCAGCTCGTAACGCACCACCAGATTATTCATCGTTGCAATCCACATCGCACCGGCATGATCTGTTGTGATGTGTGAGATTTTCTTAGATGTTAGAAGTGTGGTAAGCGGATTATCGGACCATGTCTTCGAGGCATGATTGTAGAGCATGAGACCATTATCGCAACCCACGTATAACATTCCATTGGCATCGCTGCTCAATGAAGTAATGTGTCGCTGGCCAGAACCACGCGGGAAAGAAACAATCTGCAGCTGACCGTTTACCAGTCGATACAGAACTGTATCTGCACCCACCCAAACATCTCCTGATTTATCGGCATGAAGGGCGGTGATGTCGCGCACGCTTGTAATTCTGCGCATCTGATCGAACACCACATCGAATTCATACAAGCCTTCGCTGGTACCAATAAGCATCCGTTCTCTTTGTGCAAGAAGAGCTGACACGGCATTTGAACCGAGACCTTTTTTGTAATCGTATCGCTCAAATGTTTTTCCGTCGTAACGTGAAACACCCGCATTCGAAGTACCGAACCAAAGATTACCGATCGAGTCTTCTGCAATGTGCGTGATGAATGTTCCTTCGAGTCCCTGCTTGTGACTGTATTCTGTAAACTCGATGCCGTCAAATTTACATACGCCTCCGCCGGCCGTTCCAACCCACAGGTAGCCACGACTGTCCTGGAAAACAGAGCGCGCCTCTGATTGCGACAAACCTTCCTCAACAGTGTACGAGATGAAATCCAGCTTCTGTGCAGAAAGTGATGCCCAAAGTAAGAACATCACGCTTGTGACGACGGTAAGCTGAAATCGTAGTGTTTTGTTCAAGTGTTCGGGGGTTTGCGAGCCATTACGAAAATAGGCTATTTTTACGTACACATACGCTATGAGAATACTAATGGTTTGCCTTGGTAATATTTGCCGCTCGCCTCTTGCAGAAGGCATTCTTCGGCATAAATTAAATGAGGCCGGCCTTACGCATGTAGAGGTAGATTCTGCAGGCACTTCGGGTCAGCATTCTGGAGAAAATCCGGATTCGCGATCAGTGCGGAATGCGAAGAAGAATGGTGTAGATATTTCAAAGATTGTCTCCAGAAAATTTACTGCAGCCGACTTTGAAAAATTCGATCGGATATTCGTAATGGACCAATCGAATTACAACGATGTGCTTTCACTTTCCCCATATGAAAAACATCATTCTAAAGTCGATCTCTTCCTCAATATAACTTCACCCGGAAAAAACCATGCAGTTCCCGATCCATGGTATGGCGGCGACGAAGGCTTTCAGAAGGTATTCGACCTTGTGAACGAAGCCTGCGACATTCTCGTGGAACAAATTAAATCAGGTAAACAATGAGCAAGGGAATTCTGTACCTGATTCCTGTTCCTATGGGAGAAGATGGTTCGCCGAAAGATGTGTTGCCTGTTCAGGTGATGGAAATTGCGCGCGGACTTCGTTTTTTCATTGCGGAGAATCCGAAAACGTGCAGAGCATTTTTGAAGTCGATTGAAGTTCCGGTGCCGCTGCAGGAAATTGCGGTTGAATCCTACGGCAAACACGATCGCAAAGAATTATCGGCCAATCATTTTCTGAAACCGTTGCTAGCGGGAAATAATGTTGGACTTGTTTCAGAAGCGGGTTGTCCTGCTGTTGCAGATCCCGGCTCTGAGGTTGTTCGTGTTGCACATGAAAAAGGAATCAAAGTTGTTCCACTCGTTGGACCATCCTCGATCATTCTTTCATTGATGGCTTCCGGATTCAACGGACAGCAATTTCGTTTTCATGGATACCTTCCGATTGACGATGCAGATCGCCGCGATTGGATTTCGGACATGGAGCACGATGCGAACAAACATCACATCACGCAGATTTTCATTGAGACTCCGTTCAGAAATCTCTCGCTTTTCGAAGCGCTTATGAAAACATTGCATCCCGAAACTTCGTTGTGCGTTGCAAGTGATCTGACGATGCCTGGAGAAAAGGCGATAACGAAGTTGGTGCGTGAGTGGAAGAAAGAACCTGTTCCGGAATTGCACAAAGTGCCGGCGGTGTTTTTAATCGGAAATTGATCACTGGTCAAACTGAAATGGATAAATCAGCACGAAGTTTCCCATTTGAATCCATTCGCATTTTTTCAATTCTGATAGGATTGTTATTGATCGCTGGCTGCCATGAACCGACAGATGGAGAAGTAATCGATGGGGTGAAATATTATTTGCACCCGAACGGCGAGGTCAAAACTAAGCTGACAATAACTGATGACGGCAAGAGAAACGGACCAGCCTTGTACTACTATGACAACGGAACTCTTGAACAGGAAGCAAATTATGTCAATGACACGCTTGATGG
>CAYUTR010000176.1:0-10185 GCA_964447465.1 uncultured Chryseobacterium sp. | reverse complement strand
GCAGCAATATGTCGAAGCTCGATGTAAATGGCAAACCGATTTTTCGTGAGGACGGGAAGGTGTTGAAGAGTGAGTTGTATTTCAGGCCGGACATTAAAAAAGTTCTGGACGCGGAGTTGTGATAAATGTTTGGTGGCTGTTGTCGCCTAATTGTGATGAATGAAATTTTGGCTGTGGTTGACATTCGACCCTTTCAGGGTCGCGCGTTTTGGAATTACTCGGATTCGTTTCTATTCACATTGAACCCCTTCAGGGTTGGGGAATATTTTGGGGCGGGTCACATTTTCTATTCACGTTGAACGCGTCAGCTCTCTCGATCATGACGATCATTGCAATCATGTTATTTGATTCCTTGTTCGACAACCCCGAAGGGGTTGAATGTGAATAGAAAATGTGCCCACCCATTCCCCATTTCCGAACCCCGAAGGGGTTCAATGTGAATTACCGTCGCCGCCTTCGAGTCGTAAATCGCCTGTTGAAAAATAAAATTTGGATGTGACAATAAAACATTTATACATTTGTCGCCCTAAAATTTATGATATGTCAACCTATACCCAAATTTTGTATCACATTGTATTTTCCACGAAGGGACGCACACGTACACTCACGAAACCAAACCGCGAAGAAATGTTCAAACACATAAGTGGTTTGTTGGCAAACAAAAAATGTCACCTCTACGCGATCAACGGAGTGGAAGATCATATTCACATCGCCACGCACATTCCACCCACGATAGCACCGGCCGATTTGATCAAAGACATCAAGCTCGCGTCAACGGATCTCATCAAATCAAAAAGATTGTTTCCGAATTTTATAGGGTGGCAGGAGGGTTACGGATTGTTCTCCGGGTATTGGCCACAGAAAGATGCCTTAATTGATTACGTTAAGAATCAGGAACAGCATCACGCGACAGAAGATTTCCTTGATGAGTACAAACGGATGTTGGATGAGTTTGGCGTAACTTACAACGAGAAATATCTTCCGTGAGAATTTTCGTCGTCGTTTTGATTGTGCTTGTTGTTGGATGTAAGTCGCGCCACGAGAAATTACCATTGTGTAGTGTGTCACCTGATCCACGTGACGACGGCAGGTATGGAATCACATATTACACTGACATCGAGAAAGCGAAGGAATGTTCCGCATCTACAGGCAGAAAGATTTTGTTGGTATTCACAGGTTATGCATTCTTGGCTGAAACAGGAATGGAATGGAAAATACTCAGGACAGAGAATGTACGGGAATTGATTGATGATCAATTTATTCTTGTTCTTCTGTACGTTGATGACAAGACTGAAATTCCGGTAACGGATAGTATGATTGGCAGAGATGGTGTCTACCCAATAGCGACAATCGGGATGCGGAATTCGGCGTTGCAAACCAGGAGTTTCGAACAAAACGCGCAACCATATTATGCAGTTGTAGATACAGCGCTGAATGCAATTGTTCCCGGAAGCCAGTACACCAAAGACTCAGTTGCATTTGCGAATATGCTTGAAGACGCAATCGCGAAGTAGGGTTTGTAAATTCACATTTACCAGACTATTGACGTAATTTCGTGATTGATGTCAGCACGAAAATCTCCCTCCATTTCTCCCCGCTCCCTCCAATTCCTCAAAAAACTTTCCGCAAACAACAATCGCGACTGGTTTCTTGCGAACAAACATCTCTACGATGATGCGCAGGCCAACATGATTGAATTTGTGGACGGACTTCTTGCGCAGCTAAACAAGCATGACAAAATTTCTACAGACAGTGCAAAGCGTGCATTGTACAGAATTTATTCTGATGTGCGCTTTCACAAAAACCGTCTACCATATACTGCGCGATTTGCCGCACATTTCGGAAGAGAAAAACCATTCTTGCGTGGCGGATACAATCTCATCATCAAACCAGGTAATTCATTTGTGTCGTGCGGATTTTACGGACCGAATGCAGATGACCTGAAACGAATTCGTCATGATATTTCTTACAACTACAAAGACTGGAACAAAATCCTCAAGGCGAAGAAATTCAAAACGCATTTTGGCCTGATGCAAGGTGATACTGTGAAAACTGCACCTCAGGGATTTTCAAAGGATCATCCAGGAATAGAACTGTTACGGTACAAACAGTTTTTCTTTCGTCATCATTTCACCGACAAAGAAGTTCTTGCTCCCGATTTTCTGAAGAAGGTGAATGAATCTTTTAAAAATATCCGACCGTGGTTTGATTACATGAGTGATGTGCTCACGACAGACGTGAATGGGGAATTGTTGGTTTAGTATTTGCAAACATTTTTCGTTTATCGAATTGCACGAACCATTCATCGTGAAAAATGTTAAAACCTCTTATTTGTAGGTACATTTAATATTTTTCTTTTTATTCTTGCGGAAAACCTGACCCCATATGCCTTATTACAGTGAACGTGAAGAGAGCGGATTGGATAGCCTGATTGAAGGATTCCAGACGATCGGATTTGATTGGCGATACCTCTACTTAAATAAATCAGCGTTACAACAAAGTAAGCAATCCAGAAAGGAAGATCTGATTGGATTTACCATGATGGAAAAATTTCCAGGTATTGAGAAAACGGAAATGTTCGCAGTGTTGAAAAGATGCATGACCCAACGCATCCGGCTTACTATAGAGAATGAATTTGAATTTCCGGATCACACCAAAGGATGGTTTGAACTTCGTGTGGAGCCCGTGCCGGAAGGAATTTTTATTTTGTCCATCGATATCACGGACCGAAAGAAAGCCGAACTGCAGCAATTGGATTACACACGACAACTGGAGGAAATGATTTTTATGACTTCTCACCGGTTCCGTCAGCCCATTACACATATTTTAGGGGTGGCAAACTTATTAGGGGACACTGAACAATCACAGGAAGAACTACGTACGATTGCTGGCTATATGAAAACATCTGCAATGTCGTTGGATACTTATTCGCGGGAGCTTACCGGATACATTCACAGGATGCAGCGGCAGGCAAATCGCTAACGTATTCCTGGCAGCCTGCAGTTCCTTCCAAACGCGCTTGCGATTAACGCAGTTCCTGAAATAATTATCATAATTCAGTCGATCCGCTTCCCGCGGTAGCTTCACGTTGTGTTCAGGTAATCTTTAATCTTGCGTGAGGCATTGAAATTCATTAGTTTCACATGAGTAAGTTCGAACGTTCAATAAGAAACCCATGAAACCTCTTAATACCGTCTACATTGTTGATGACGACATGATGTGTCAATACATTGCGAAGACCGTAGTAGAATCAGTTGCAACGACGCGCGACGTCCGCGTGTTTTCTAACGGGCTAGAGGCTATTGATGCGATTGAGCGCAATCTTGAATCGGTAGAGAAACTGCCCGATATGATTTTGCTGGACATCATGATGCCTGTACTCGATGGTTGGGGGTTCCTTACAAGTTATGCGTTACTCAAGCCAAGAGTGGGTAAGGAAATTTTGATTTACATTATTACCACTTCGAATAACCCCATGGATGTTGAACGTGCGAAGAATTTCAGTGATGTAAGTGGCTACATGGTGAAACCTGTCACCCGTCAGAAATTTCTTGAACTGATAGAGCAGAGTCCCTGGAAGAATTAACTCGCCCACGGTCTTTCCACAAACACCCGCACAATCAAAACAATTCCCGAAATCATCATAATGATTCCGGCAATCTGGTTTACACGGTGAATCCACGTTTCGTTGAGATAACCTTTGATCTTGTGTGAAGCGAGTGTCTTGCCGATATCAGTCGCGAGAATTGTTGCAAGCGTTGTAATGAAAAACGCAAGAATCACCGGAACTTCGTTGTTGAATTTTGTTGTCGCAAGACTGATGGCACCAATCCACAGGAAAATTACGAATGGATTAAAGAGATTCATCAAAAATCCTTTCAACGCCATTGCGCCATATGCATTCTTCGCTTCCGGGATTTCTCCCTCCACGCTTTGCACTGTTGTCTTCTTCACGAACTGGTAAATGCCATAGCCGATGAGCAGTACTCCACCGGTAACGCCAACAGGAATAGCATATGCTTCATCCATCAGCCATGCCGATAATCCGAACCATGCGAGGAGCAAATAGAGAAAATCGCTGAGAAAAATTCCTAGTGCCATTGCAATCCCGGCACGGTAGCCACGCTTAATACTGGTCTGAATTAATCCAAAGAACGACGGACCCAGTGAGAAGGCCAGTGCAATTCCGAAGATGAATCCTTGTCCGATAGCGGTGAACATACTATTTCACTTTTATTTGCTCGTATTGTTTGATGTGCTGTTTCCAGTCTTCGAGACGATCGTTCTTCATCACGCGCGGAAATTTATGCTGACCGCCGAATTTTCCGTGCTTCTTCATCCAGTCCATGAATGCAACACTCGGCAATACGGTGATCAGTACTTCTTTCAATGCCGCGATACGTTCTACGCGATAATCATCGTTGAGCTCCGAAAGATTTTTGTCAATCGAGTTACGCAACTGTTGCGCGTCTACTTTGTCATCTGTTCCAACATACCAATGATGTGCAAACAGGTTCTCGTAATTGATTCCTGCTACGGTGTATTCAGGGATGCTGATGTTGAGTTCTTCCGATGCAAGGTCAATCGCGCGGTTCATATTATCCTGCGATAAATGTTCTCCGCACAAACTCAGGAATTGTTTTGTTCTTCCGGTGATGATGATTTCTGCTTTGTCGACATCCGTAAACTTCACAGTATCGCCGAGTAGATAACGCCACGCGCCGGAACAGGTTGAAATCAACAGAGCATATTCCGTCTGATCATCTACTTCGGAAATATTTAACGCGTTTGGATTGCCTTTGATCGCACCGTCTCCATCGAAGTTGTCGCTGTTGAACGGAACGAATTCAAAGAAAATTCCATTGTCGAGCAGCAAACGCTGTCCTTCTTTATCCGGATGATCCTGGAACGCGATAAATCCTTCTGAAGCAAGATATGTTTCGAGGTAACCGATCTTTCTTCCTAGAAGTGATTCGAATCCTTTCTTGTACGGACGGAACGAAACTCCACCCCAAACGTACACTTCCAGGTTCGGCCAGATATCATGAATGCTCTTTACGTTGTAATGTTCGATGATGCGCTCGAACAATATCTGAATCCATGCAGGAACTCCGGCAACAATTCCGATATCCCATTGACGCGCGTTCTTCACAACTTCTTCCAGCTTCGTATTCCAGTCGCGCTCGCGTGCGATGCGATTACCCGGCTTGTAGAAATGCTGGAACCAAAAAGGAATATTTCCTGTCGTGATTCCGCTCAGATCGCCGGAGTAATATGTTCCGTTGTAATTCAAATGCGTGCTTCCGCCAATCATGAGCATTCCTTTGGTGAAGAATGTTTCAGGAAGATCGAGATGATGCAGGGCCATGATCTGACGCACACTCGCTTTGCGTATGGCGCGTAGTGTATCGCGTGTTACAGGAATGTGTTTGCTCGATGATTCCGACGTGCCGGAACTCAATGCAAAATATTTCACGCGCTCGGGCCATGTAACAAATGCTTCTCCGTTCAGTGTGCGGTACCACCACTTGCGGAACATGGAATTGTAATCGTGATGATCGACACCCGACTGGAACGCACTTATCGGATCAGGTTTCGTGAGCAGCTTAGTGAAATGATAATGTTCTCCGAACGCAGTAAACTCTGCTTTCGCGAGAAGCTTGCGCAGCGTTTTTACCTGGACCTTGTAATTGTCTTTGCGTCTGCGCGGAATGCGGCTATTGAGCGCAATCGTCCGTTTGAGTAAGGAGCCAATAATTGCCATGGTTACCTCCGGGAGAATGTATTATTCAAGACTAACCAGTTTCGAGCGAATTGCTTCGAGCTGCGTTGTTACTTTCTCCAGTTCTTCCGGAGTGTATTCTGCAGCAGGCGATGATAATTTCTTCAGCTCGCTGATGTCGGTATGCAACTGAATAAAAAGACTGTCGTTGGGAAACATTCCAAGCATGGAAATGATATCGTCTGTATGTTTCTGCTGCTCATCAAGCATGTCGTACAGCAATTTATTTGCATCGGTTTTCTTTGCATTGCCCAATTGCTGGGTGGTGAGGTAAAGACTTTCTATCCATCCGCCTGCCACTACCAAAGAAGCGAGACCAAAACGTTCATTGCTCTGCAAAGTGCTGTCGATCCTCGTGTACGAAGTGTGCATCATCTTCTGCACTGAATCCTGCTTGTCGTTGTTAAGTTGGTATTGCTGCATTGATGCTTCGTCGAACACCGTTGGAATAACAACTGCATCTGCAAGTTGCCGCACTGAACGTAAGTAAGCACCCGATTCACCCAATCGCTCGAAGGCAATGAGGTAAGCCATATCTGCACCATACACACCGATATTCACAGCTTGCCCTTCGGCCGTGTTGTATCGCACGACATTCGCATCGGAATTCAGCATTTCCTTTTTGAAAGGAAGTCCTGATCCCGCAACCTGATTCATAATCTGGAAGGGAATCGGAATACTGGCGATAATTTTGCGCAGCTCTTCCTGTTCTTTCTCAGAAAGATTTTTCATCAAGGGATTTTCCTTGATGGAATCATTCTTCACCACTGTTGGTGTATCACCACAACTTACCAATACGCAATACCCAATGAGCAATGCGCAATACGCAAATCGTTTCAGTAATGAACCGTCAACTCTCCGTTGCGCATTGCGCGTTGTTAATTGCGTATTGTTTTTCATTAGCGGATGTATCTGAAATCGTGATTCGCCTTAATATTCTTGATGGTTGCAAGTATCAGTTTGATTACACTGTCAACATCATCTTTGTGAACGCTTTCAACGGTAGTGTGCATGTATCGCAATGGCAAAGAGATCAGTGCTGATGGAACTCCGCCGATTGAATATGCAAATGCATCTGTGTCAGTTCCGGTCGATCGCGAAGCAGCTTCGCGCTGGAACGGAATTTTTGCTTTCTCAGCAGAAGTGATAATCAGTTCAAGCAACTTGTTGTGTACAGCAGGACCGTATGTCAGTGATGGACCTTTTCCACAGGCAATATCGCCTTGTGCAATTTTATTCATCATCGGCGTCTGCGTATCGTGCGTTACGTCGGTGATGATTGCAACATCGGGACGAATTGTTTCGGAAATCATTTCAGCGCCACGCAAACCAACTTCTTCCTGAACGGAATTCACGATGTACAGCGCGAACGGTAATTTCGTTTTTTCTTTTTTCAGAATCCGGGCAACCTGTGCAATCATGAATCCGCCTACGCGATTGTCGAGGGCACGACCCATGTAGTAGCGGTTGTTGAGAATCATGAATTCATCTTCGTACGTTACAACACAGCCAACATGAATGCCCAGTGCTGCAACTTCTTTGTCGGAATTGCATCCGCAGTCAAGAAAAATATTACGTAGGGTAGGAGTTTCTTCTTTCCCTGCTTCGCGAACGTGAATTGCCGGCCATCCGAAAACAGCTTTTACAATACCTTTTTTCGTGAAGATGTTTACGCGCTTCGATGGAGCGATCTGGTGATCTGAACCTCCGTTGCGTCGCAGATAGATAAATCCGTCTTTGGTGATGTAATGCACAAACCATGAAATTTCATCGGCATGCGCTTCGATCACTACTTTATATTTTGCTGTCGGATTAATAACCCCAACTGCGGTTCCGTAAGTATCAACGAAATGATTGTCAACGTAAGGACGAATGTAGTCCAGCCAAAGCTGCTGACCTGGCGATTCAAATCCTGTTGGTGAAGGATTGTTCAGGTATTTCTCAAGGAATCCGATTTCATCGGGCCCCAGTAAACCAGCTTTGCTTTTGGCGCGTGATGCGCTCTTAGCAGGCTGTTTGCGTACTCGTTTAGCCATAAATAAGGATTGGGCGATAAAGTTAGGGTAAGATAGGGGTTTTTCGAAGAAAAAGAGGCATCCCAAGGCAGTGTTTCCGGTTTCCAGTTTCCAGCGGTGAATCGGGTATTGTAGTGCATATTTAGTAGTTATGGCTTTGTAATTGCATGAATCGTCATATCAAGAGTTTTTTTCGAATCAAATTCAATGTCCTGATTGGAAACCGGAAACCGAAAACAGGGAACCGGAAACAGGAAACTTTGAGCAAAAACCCTATTTTTAGGATTCAAACACCAGAACAATGACCAAACGTTTACTTCCCGCACTGTTATTACTCATAGCAGGCGCAACCGGTTTGTATGCCCAGGATACGATCAAAGCAACTACGCTTCCGCCAGCACAAGAGGCTGAGGTATCGTATAACAACGGCACCACAAAATTCAACAACAAGCAGTACGCCGATGCATTGGTCGATTTCAATAAAGCGATTGAACTGAAGCCTGATTTCGAAAAGGCTTATTACAATCGTGGACTTGCGCGCATCGAACTCTTCATGAATAAATCTGCGATTGACGATTTTACAAAATCAATCGAATTGAATCCGGGTGCTGACTACGCTTTCTTCTCGCGAGGACAAGCAAAAGAAGCAGAAGGAAACAAGGATGGTGCTGCGGCAGATTATTTATCAGCATCTACGTTGAATCCGCGTCACGACAAAGCATTCTATCACGGTGGCGTTCTCAAATTTGAGAAACTCGATTACACCGGTGCGATTGCCGACTTCGACAAAGCGATTCAGATCAATTCACAGGAAGCTTATTATTGGAACGACCGCGGAAGTGCAAAGCGCATGAAGGGCGATCTGGATGGAGCGATTTCCGATTACAATCAGGCAATCAAAGTGAATCCGGGATTGGCATTCGTGTACAACAATAAGGGAAGTGTTCAGAAACAGAAAAAGGATTACAAGGGCGCGATCGATTCTTACACTACTGCGATCAACATGAAAAGCGATTATTACATCGCCTATAATAATCGCGGGACGGCGAAAATGGAGAGTGGCGATCTGGTAGGAGCAATATCAGATTTCAATCGTTCTATTCAGATCAAGGCGGATTATACATTTGCTTACGTAAACCGTGCAGCAGTGCGTTACAAGCAGCGCGATTATAAAGGAGCAGTAGAAGATTGCGATAAGGCAATTGGGATCAATCCGAATTATGCAGAAGCATATCTCAACCGCGGAATTGCGAAAGAAATGTTGCGCGATAATTCAGCGTGCAGCGACTTCCGCAAAGCATCAGAGCTTGGACTCAAGCAGGCTGATCAGTACTTAGGTGATTGCAAATAATTAACACGCACTCTTATGAACAAGATATATCTCCTCGCAGCAATTCTTACCGGATTCACTTTTCAGTCATTCGCGCAAAACGTGGAATGGGAGGAAAAGAATTTCCCTGATAAGAAAACGTTTAAAGAAGCGAAACGTCATTACGAAGACGGCAACGATAATTTCAAAGCTGCCCAGGCCATACAGCAGGGTGAGCTCGACCGGTTCATCGACGAGAATAAATACTTGCCCAATGGAATCAACGAACTTGGTGGTGCAGGAATGGAAAATTTCCGTCTTGCGCTGGATGAATATCTTATTGCGAATCAATTCAACCCGAACAGCGCGAGCCTGAATTTCAAGATCGGAGTTTGTTATTACAACATTCCGAGTCAGAAGTTAATGGCGATGACTTATCTCGAGAAAGCACAGAAGCTTAATCCACAAACCGATTTCATGCTGAATTATTTTCTCGGACGTTTGTTTCACCTCAACAGTCGTTGGGACGAAGCGATCACTTCATATCGCAGCTACCAGACGCAATTGAACGTCGATCCAACGAAGAACAAAGACAAAATTGCTGATATGAACCGCAAAATCGCGGAGTGCATCAATGGGAAAGAATATGTAAAGAATCCGCAGCGTGTTTTCATAGACAATCTTAGTAAAACGGTGAACACCGGTGATCCGGAATACACACCGATTATCACTGCAGACGAATCTGTGATGTTGTTCACTTCACGTCGTGCATCGACGACTGGTGGTGGAAAAGACCAGGACAATCAGTTCTTCGAAGATCTCTACAAGACGGAATTTATTAACGGATCGTGGACTGCGCCGGTGAATATGGGTAAGCCTGTAAACAGCGAAGATCATGATGCAACTGCAGGACTTTCTCCCGACGGACAGCGTCTATATGTTTATCGTCCAACCAAGGGAGGTGATATTTACGAGAGCATTCTGAAAGGAACAATGTGGAGCGAACCGGAACGTATGAATAAGAACATCAATTCCGATGGACACGAATCTTCTGTATCACTTTCCGGTGATGGAAGAAA
>CAYUTR010000175.1:6377-10196 GCA_964447465.1 uncultured Chryseobacterium sp. | reverse complement strand
AGGAAATTCAGGCTCCCGGAAAAAAGCGAATGCAGGTATCTGATTTTTTGCGCGGATTCAGGATTATTTCGACATTACGTTTCGCCTGAAACCCTTTACTGGCGCGGTATTAACAGGTTTGTGGAATTATGAACAAACTGTGCCCATACTCTTGTGACGAAACAATTTCGTTCTATTTTTGCCACCCCGCATCTACACATCACGATGCGATTGATACGACACAAAACTCAAACAACATATACATGAATAAAGCAGAACTGATTGATGCAATTGCAACTTCGGCACGGATTACGAAGGCAGATGCACAGCGCGCACTTGATGCGACCATCGAAAATGTTACAAAGGCCCTGAAGAAAGGCGACAAAGTTTCCCTCGTAGGATTCGGAACATTTACAGTTGCTAAACGTGCTGCACGCACGGGAAGAAATCCGCAAACCGGCAAATCAATTAAAATTGCAGCGAAGAAAGTGGCAAAATTCAAAGCAGGAATTGATCTGGCGAAGACGGTGAATAAGTAACATCCTTCGACTCCGCTCAGGATGACTCGGAGCCTGCACTGAGTTTATCGAAGTGCTCAGTATGACAAGGTGCACGATACAAATTCTAGTTTCAATACTAAATCCCGCTTTGTAATATAGAGCGGGATTTTTCGTGGTGTCGGGATCCCAATCCCGACACTGTATCGAGACAGTGTCAGGATACGATCCTGACACCACGAAACCACGTTTGTGTAATTCAATAAATGGACTAGCTTTGCAATACACACACTCCCTTATACCCCCTTTTATGAATAAAGCTGAACTCATCGAGGCTATTGCTGTCTCCGCAAAAATGTCGAAAGCAGATGCTGGTCGCGCATTGGATGCAACGATTGAAAACATTGCAAAATCATTAAAGAAAAACGATAAAGTTTCATTGGTAGGATTCGGAACATTCTCCGTTGCAAAACGCGCAGCACGTACCGGACGTAATCCGCAAACAGGAACAACAATCAAAATCGGAGCGAAGAAAGTGGCGAAGTTTAAAGCGGGTTCTGATCTTTTGAAGTCGGTTAACAAACAGTAATTCCTGGTTCAACATACGGTTGAAGCCCTTCGAAAAGAAGGGCTTTTTTTATGCTCGAATCTGACCCGGAATTGTTTCTGGTTTCTGGTTAAACGAGTTTCGCCAACCAGAAACCAGAAACTAGTAACTTCGTTGCCTATGAGTAAAGAACAAAAGATAAAAGATTTTGATCCGAATTCTCCGGGAGATCCGGATGCGAATCTTTATGGATTACCATTCACTTGTGATGAAGCAGAAACTGTAATTGTTCCTGTGCCGTGGGATGTAACCGTATCGTATGCCGACGGAACTTCGAAAGGTCCGGAAGCAGTTTTCAATGCGTCGTTCCAGGTTGATCTTTACGAGCCCGATCTGAAAGATGCGTGGAAGCATGGAATTGCAATGGATGAGATTCCAACAGAGATGCAAAAGAATGCCGGTGAATTACGTGAACTGGCTGTTCAATATATTGGAGCGCTTACCGATGGTGAGGATGTAGAAAAGGACGAAGAGTTGATGAAGAACCTCGCGACGATCAATCACGCGTCTGCAGAAATGAATGCGTGGGTGAAAGCACGTTGTCTGCATTGGATGAAGCAAGGAAAACGTGTTGGGCTTCTCGGTGGCGATCACTCTACACCATTCGGAATGTTGCAGGCACAGGCAGAAATGCATGGCGACTTTGGCATTCTCCAGATTGATGCGCACGCGGATTTACGTGTAGCGTATGAAGGATTCACCTACTCGCATGCATCCATCATGTACAATGCACTTACGATTCCACAAGTGAAAAAACTCGTGCAGGTTGGAATCCGCGATTTCTGTCAGCAGGAACGCGAGATCATCGAGAACAGCAAAGGACGTGTAATAACGTTCTTCGATCGCGATATGCGTCAGGAAAGCTACAAAGGTGTTACTTGGCACGAGATAGTGAAGCGCATCATCGCTTCTTTGCCTGAGAAAGTATACATCAGCTTCGATATTGACGGATTGGTTCCGAATCTTTGTCCGAACACCGGAACTCCTGTTGCAGGCGGACTGGAATTCGAACAGGCGGGATATCTCTTCACAGAACTCGCACGATCGGGAAAGAAAATTATTGGATTTGATCTGAACGAAGTTGCCCCGGGTCCTGATGGAGATGAATGGGATGCGAATGTTGGTGCGAGGATGTTGTATCGGTTGTGTAATGTGATGACGATGAATAGTATTAAGTAAACAAGTCTTTAAGTAGGCTAGTCAGTGAGATGGACCAGTACAACAAGGAGCTCTACGAATTCCTGAAACAATTCATCAGCGAAGAACGTCTCGCGAAAATCGAGTCGATTACTGCTGAGCGTACACGTTATATTACTGTTGCCGTTGAAGATATCTATCAGCCACATAATGCAAGTGCAGTAATGCGCAGTGCAGAATGTTTCGGTGTGCAGGATCTTCACGTCATCGAGAACAAGAACAAATACACACCCAGCAAGGAGATCACGAAAGGCGCAAGCAATTGGCTCACACTTCATCACTACAACGGAGCAGAGAATAACACGTTGGCCTGTATCAAGGAGTTGAAGAAACAAGGTTATCGCATCATTGCAACGACTCCCCACGAACGTTCGAATATGTTACACGATATCGACGTTACGAAAGGAAAGATGGCTGTGTTCTTC
Organism: uncultured Chryseobacterium sp.; assembly: GCA_964447465.1. Lineage (GTDB taxonomy): Bacteria > Bacteroidota > Bacteroidia > Palsa-965 > Palsa-965. The sequence continues at coordinate 7,491 of CAYUTR010000175.1, read as the reverse complement.
GGAACAGAACTCGATGGCATCAGCGAAGAAGTGAAAGCAGAAGCAGATGAGTTTGTGCGCATTCCGATGTACGGCTTTACAGAGAGCTTCAATATTTCGGTGTCGGCAGCAATTTGTTTATACGAATTGCGCAGCAAGATGCAGGATCACGGAGTGAAATGGCAACTCAGTGAAGAAGAAATTACCTTGCTCAAACTCGATTGGATCAAGAATTCCATTCAGCGGGTTGATCTGATTGAGGAGGAGTTTAAGAAGCGACGCTAGATTATGGCTGTGTCGGGATACGATCCCGACACCACGGGTTCTCACGATGTGGTGTCGGGATCGTATCCCGACACAGCATCGATATCGGCACTCACGCTAGCCACCATCTAGTCCTCACGACGCCTCGATCCGTTCTCACAAAAGATCACGTAAGTGCGTCAACTGAATTTTGATGTCCGATTTTCCATTGTAGAACGCCGCACTTGAATAGTCGTAATCTTCTTCGCGATTACATAATCCACGCTCCACTGGATTCTTATTGATGTATCGCAATTTTGTAACACAAACCTTTGATGAGTACAGATGAAGATCATCGAAGCGATCCATCCAAACTTTGTACTTCTGCCCTTTTACCGCGTCGTGATTCGGAATCCCACTCAACTTTGCGAGAACATCGGGTTTAGTTTTCGCCCAATACTCGACTATTCGCTTTGAGGTAAACTTCTTGAAATCGCGCATGTAATCTATCAGATGGTTTCCGTTCCTGAAATAAATCATCAGGTGTAAATGCTCGGGCATGAGCGCGTATGCAACGATTTCTGCTTCGTATTTTTCGTTGTAGTAGATCAAATTCTCAACCAATAAATCCTTCATCTCCTTTGATTCAATCAGAGGAAGAAATTCATGACAGGTTGTTGTGACAAAGAACAAGCTGAAGTCAGTAAGGCGAGTGCGTCCACGAAGTCCCATGGTGCGAACGTACGAAGAGAGAATTGTTGTAGTCGGTTACAAACGTTTGAAAACGGATATCGTCATTCTCGGTGTCGGGATTCGGATCCCGACACCACGATCGTGACTTGTTGTGAGGACGAGATCTACGCTGTGTCGGGATACGATCCCGAGACCACGT
>CAYUTR010000175.1:0-6277 GCA_964447465.1 uncultured Chryseobacterium sp. | reverse complement strand
CGTGACGCGGATATCTCGGCTTCATCGTGACAAGCAGATGCGGCTGTGTCGGGATTCGATCCCGACACCACGTCGTGACGCGGATATCTCGGCTTCATCGTGACAAGCAGATGCGGCTGTGTCGGGATACGATCCCGACACCACGTCGTGACGTTGATATCTCGGCTTCATCGTGACAAGCAGATCGTGGCTGTGTCGGGATACGATCCCGACACCACGCCCACTGACAGCGATTTTCCTATATTTGCATAAACCAAACAACAACCACGCACATTATGGGCAAAGGCGATAAAAAAACCGGCAAAGGAAAACGTTTCATGGGATCACGCGGAAAGACGCGCCCTAAGAAAGCAAGCAAGTCAACTGCACCAGTAGTTAAAGGCGCAGCGAAGAAAAAAGCTCCGGCGAAAAAAGCTGCTAAGAAATCAGCATAAGAATATTAAGCAAAAAAGAAGTCCCGACAAGTAAACTTGTCGGGACTTCTGCATTCTATATGGTTGGATAGGGGTTCCTACGAAGCAAAGCTTATTGGAACGCGCAGCATTGCTTATTCCGCTTCTTCACGCGGGTGGTATTTCTTACGATCTGCCGCAGTTAACACTGGAGACGCAATTTCTTTGTTCGTAGTCTTACCAAGCGCAATCTCGTTGATCAAAGAACCGTCTTTCTTGGTGATCACACCATTTTCCTGGCGGATTACATTTGTGCGAAGGCTATCGATGATGCGGTGGTGAAGTTCTTCGTAAGTGAACGCTTCTCCGCTATTTACAGTTTCGTTTGCCAGTTGCACACCAAGGTAAGCTGCTGCTACACGCTGGTTCGGAGTTCCGTGGTGCTGTTTTGATGATACTTCATAGTCACCTGTATTCTCCGTGCTGCGGAAGTAAGCATCAATCTGGTTCCATGCAAATCCTTTTTCAAGTGCCATATAGTAACCAGACATTGCGTCTGCTTCAAGCTCCAGTGCAGGATTTTCCAATTCTTTATCCCAGTGGAAAGTATACTGCACGCGGTGTGACCATTCGTGTGCCAGGATTCCTGCAACCGCCAGCTCGTTATAGTGGTTCAAAGTATATTCGAACATATACTTACCGAAGTAAATAGTTCCGGCAGAACTCGCATAAGCGTTACGCAATTCACGGTGTTTCTCGTCGAGGATAACAACCTCAGCTTTTACACCCTGGAAGAATTCGCGCTGGTTAGCAACTTCTTCACGCATCTTGCGATCATACACGGCGTTGCCGAGTGTAGTGCTGGTTTCGCGACCAAGCAGCGCGTCGAGTGCCGAACCGCCGCCAAAACCATGAGTGTGTTCGTTGGGAGCAGCAAGTTCATGTGCTGCGATGTTATTCGCGAGTACAGCTTGTTTCTCTGTTGAGAATCCGGTGCCTATTGCAACACTTGCAGTAACAGCAGCAGTCAGGAGGAGGGCGATAGTCTTCATAGCGTTTCGTTGTTTGATAGTATAAACACAAGCACGGTGCCAAAGCCACTCTCAAAATTGTGTTTACTACTTATTGGGTATTAGTTACGCCATGGGGAAAGGTCACGAATTAAGCCGGTTTATGTGTTCAGCTATAATTAAACGTAGAATGAGACGGAATAGTTTGTGTGGCTTAACAATCATTGACAAACTCGACTCCGCGCGCTAAAGCGCTCGGCGATCTCATAGCTATGTTACATGGAAATGCACTCGCTTCGCTCGTGAACAGTGTTCAAAATGGCGAAGCCATTTTGCATTTCTATGATGATATGAAAAAAGATCGCCGAGCGCTTTAGCGCGCGGAGTTAGAAATCAGCTGGATCAAGGAGCGAGTCTAGATATCTTCCACTCGAACCCAGCACGTGTATACAACAACCGATCATGCAAACGGCTTGGGCGCCCTTGCCAGAATTCGATTTTATCGGGTTGCAGCACAAATCCGCCCCACCATTCGGGACGTGGAACCGGTTTTCCTTCGAAACGTTTTTCCATTTCTGCGAGCGCGGTATCGAGAACGGATCGTGAAGGCAAGGAATCGCTTTGCGGTGATGCCCATGCACCAAGCTGACTTGTACGTGGACGCGCATTGAAATAAAGATCAGATGCAGCAGCGCTCTGTTTCATGAGCTTTCCTTCCACCCTGACCTGTCGTTCGAGCTCTGGCCAGAAGAAAGTCATGCTTGCGAACGGGTTCTGCTCAATATCGCGCGACTTGCGGCTGTTGTAATTCGTGTAGAACACAAATCCGGTTTCATCGAAATCACGTAATAACAGTATGCGTGCTGAAGGACGGTTATCATTCCCCACTGTGGAAAGCACAAATGCGTTTGGCTCGTTTGCTTTGCCGTCAACCGCCTGCTTGAACCATAATTCGAACTGGGAAATCGCATCAACAGCACAGTTATTCTCTTCGAGCGACATCTTCATGAAGTCGTATCGTAGATTATTGATGTATTCGCGGAGATTGTCCATATGACTAGCGACTGTGAGACTGCCAGACTGGTATGACTTATCAGTCTGATGCGGTTAACAAAGTTAAACTTATCCCAATGTAAGTGTGATAAGCAATTCGCTAATTTGGTACAAACATTGTGAGAATTACCACATGAGCATGTTCTCGGAAAATAAGTTGGATATCAAACAAGGAAGGTTGCTCGTTGCAGAACCTTTCATGAACGACAATTATTTTCGTCGCGCAGTTGTTGTGCTCGCGGAAATCAACGAAAAAGGTTCTGTTGGATTTATTCTGAACAAACCGGTGGAAATGTTCGTGCACGAAGTTATTCCTGATTTTCCGTTGACCGATCACCGCATACACTTTGGTGGACCTGTGCAGCGCGATCAGCTTTTCTTCATTCACACATTAGGCGAAAAGATTGCAAACAGTATTGCCATTGCTCCGGGACTCTGGTGGCTTGGCGATTTCGATCAGGTTTGCAAGATGGTTGAGAAAAAAGAAATCGGTCAGAAAGAAATCCGATTCTTCATTGGCTATTCGGGATGGGAAGCCGGTCAACTCGACGGAGAGATGGAGAAGAAGTCGTGGTATGTTTCAAAAATCAACCGCGATCTTGTTTTTGATAATGATTCGAAAAATCTTTGGGCGAATGCGGTGAAAAGTATGGGAAAAGAGTTTACGCCGATGGTGAATTTCCCGGAAGATCCGGCCTTGAACTAATTTCTCCTGCCTGCGGCGCTTGACACGGCGAACGGCGTTAAAATATCTGATAAACCAGATTTTCGCTGATGCCCAAATCCCACGCGACTCGGCGCAGTACTTCACAAGGTTCATAAATTGATATTCGTGCAGATCACTTTAGTGATCGGCCGTGCCGCGTGGGTTTAGTACGTCACTTTTTTTTTCGCCGTTCGCCGTGTCAAGCGCCGCAGGCACATCAATCTTCTTGATTCGAAATTAATGAGAGTGTTTAAGCTTCAGCAGGAACGCTCACGAGCTTGTTCAGCAACTCATTCAGCTTCCTTGCAGTCTGCGAGAAATAGCGCTTCTGACGATACGCTCCTACCCACGTAATTCCTTTCACAGCATTCGTGAGGAAAATTTCGTCGGAGTTCAGAAGAATCGACAATGGCAACGGGACTTCGTAAACAGCAATGCGGTTCGTCTGTGCAATTTCCATGATGATGGCGCGCATTACTCCACCCACACAACCTTCAGAGAGTGGTGCAGTATAGAGAACGCCATTCTTCACGGCAAAAAGACTTGAACCTGTTGCTTCAATTACGTTTCCGTTCTGGTTGATGAGGATTGCATCATCAACGTTCATTGCACTTGCATGCAGAGACGCGAGCACGTATAATTCGGCGTTGGCCGTTTTGAGCGTTGACAGTTTGTTGATCGGCTTGCGGATATCCTGGTACAATTCAACGCTGATACCTTTTTCGTTGATGGTGTACTGATCACTTTCCATGGACCAGAGTTCCAGCAACCACGAAGCGTCATTTGATTCAGGAGCGTAATAGCCACCATCGTTTCTGAAAACAGAAAGACGTAATCGTGCGCCGGGCGGAGTTCCGTTTTCTTCCCACAATTTTTTCGACCACGCATCAAGCGAGTTCGTAAGGAAGTTATCGGGCAAACGCAGCTGCAGTAATTGTACTCCTGTGAGCAAACGCTGCATGTGTTTTTTAGAAAAACTCAGCTTCCCGTTAATCATCCGCATGCTCTCGAACAAGCCATCACCGTACCTGAAAAGTCGGTTGTGACCTGTGAAAAGCGGTGCTTCAGCATCCCTAAATTCTCCGTTGAGTAGAAGTTTCGCCACCTTCGTTTTTTCTCGAAAATAGCAAATATTTTGAACTACTTCGTCTCAGGGTCTACCTGGACAGGCTCTGGGTGATCTGAAAAACGAAGTTTTCAGCCAAAAAAGGGAAGAAAATGAGGGGAAATAGAAATCCGTAGACCGACCCGAAAAAGTGGGCATCGTGCCCAATATTGCCCACATTCCGCTTTGCGAGCACCCTGCAGATGATGAGGTAAATGATGCCATAAATCCATCCTGTGACCGGAATCGCAAAGAAAATACTGAGTTTGCTCGTCGGTGCCAGCAAAATGAACGTGTACAGCACCGCAGACACCGCTCCCGACGCTCCAAGCGCGTTGTAATACGGATCGTCTTTGTGTTTGAAATAGCTGTAGAGACTGCTCAGTGGAATTGCAGTGACGTACATCAGGAAAAACATCAAAGAGCCTAATCCGTGATCGAAAAGGTCTGGACTTTTAAAATTCAAGGCGTATAGTTCGCCGTTGATTGAAGGTACCTGTCCATTAAACGCAGCTTCTACCGTTTCACCGAAGAAGTAGAACGTTATCATGTTAAAAAACAAATGCGTTCCATCCGCATGCAGTAATGCTCCGGTAAAAAAGCGCCACCATTCGCCGCGATGACGGATTGCGTAGGCATTGAACATGAATCTGCTCTTGAATTCCTGATTCTGCATATAGACCAGGGAAACGATACAAGTGGCAGCTATGATTATCCAGGTGACGTACATTGAGGCGAAGTTAAGCACCAAATCCCGGTTCTCTGCGAGGCTCTACACGGAGGCACGGCGAAACGGAGCCCGTTGTTTTCTAAAAAAAACACCCACGAGAAACGGCGGATCGCTAAAGCGATCTCTGGTGGTGTTAGCAGAAGGAGGATCAGCACGTCTCTGCGAGGCTCTGCACGGAGACAACTATTTCCCATTGCTTACGTCTTCTGTGTAAATTCAAACACATGAACAAGCTACTGACTCTTCTATCAATTCTGCTGGCAACGTTGGTTAGTGCACAAGACACAATCGTTCGTCGCGATTCTGCACGCATTGTTGCGAAGGTTACGACTATCGATCAGAAGAAGATTTCATATCAGCGGTACGGACATCCCGACGGTCCATCGTATGAAATTTCACGTGGAGATGTTGCGCGCATCATTTATGCAGATGGCAGCACCGAGAAAATAAATAAACACTCAGAATCCATCCCTGTCTTGACCAAGAAAAATATTGCAAGCGTAACAATTACTGATGCTGTCAGCGGAATGCTCACGATAAATTACGAGCGTATTTTCTGGGGCGATATCGGAGTTCGTCTCTCAGCTTCACGCGGATTACTCGCAGCACAGAAATCCCCGGGCGGATACTATTACAGTCCCAATTCCTATTACTCGCGCTTTAAGCCTTTGAGTTTAAGCCTCGACATTCACTATTACGCGGCACACAATCATGCGTTTTCATACTACATCGGTGCAGCAATGGAATACGGGCAAACGAAACAGAGTTACTATTGGGGATGTTTTCCACCATTCCCGTCGGAGCCTACAATCACTGAATACTATATGGCCGGAATTACCAATGGGATTTCATTCCGAACAAATGCTCCGATATCATTAGATCTTTATTCAACTGTTGGAGCTAAGCGCGATTCCGGTAGCGATTATCTGAATCCGGCGTTGAGGGTTGGGTTTAATGTTGGATACCGGTTTTAGGTAATCGGCGATAGTAAATAGGCGATAGTTTAGTGAGAACCTAACTATCGCCTATTTGCATTTTTACTATTGCTTATCGTCTATTAACTAACCTTCTTCAACCGCGGGATAAACCCGCGCGGCAGAAGAAGTCGTTGTGATAAACAAGATTTTATGAATGGGATGAAGGAATCAATGATGCAACGTGATTCATGAATTTCTTGAGCCGCGCGGGTTTATCCCGCGGTGAAAGAAAGTGAATCACTACCAAGACTCCCAATCAAAAAAGAAAAACAAACACGCCGCTTGTTTCCGATCAACACCTTTC
>CAYUTR010000174.1:0-10221 GCA_964447465.1 uncultured Chryseobacterium sp. | reverse complement strand
ACTGCGAATCCCCAGCGAAATTGTCCAGAAGAATTGTAACTCGCCAGCCATGCTTCATTCGCGCCAGTTCCGCCAGCGGGGGTTGTTCCTGCTCCCGGATCAAGATCCGTACCTGCGAAACAATTTCCACCTGCGTAAATATTTCCGCTTGCATCGCATTCTATCGCGTATCCTTTTTCATCGAACTGCGTTCCGAGGTTGAACGCCCAACTATACGCACCGGAGGAAGAATATTTTGCAACGAATGCGTCGTAATTGCCGATTGCAGTAAGAATGGCAGTTCCGGAACCCGGATCAAAATCGGGCGCAGTGAAAAATGTTCCGGTGACAAAAACATTGTCGGACTGATCAGTTGTAATGCCCTGCACTTCGCTGTTTCCATCAATCGCAAAAGCCCACACGAAATTTCCGGTAGCTGCATCGAGCTGTAATACAAACGCGCCCTGGTTAGTTGCACTGAGTATAAATGTTCCTGCTCCTGGATTGAAATCTGCGCTGACAGTAAAACTTCCGCCAATCAGCACGTGTCCGTTGTTATCAAGCGCAAGATCGTTTGCTTTATCCACGTTCGTTCCGCCAATGACATCTGCCCAGCGATAATTTCCGTTTGCATCATAACTCGCAATGTAAATGTCGAAGTTACCTTGTCCGGTGCGCGAAGCAGTTCCCGGACCCGGATCGAAATCAACTGTTCCGGTGAAGTACCCTGCAACATAAATATTTCCTGATGCATCCACTTTTACAGCAGTGGCGTCATCGTTGGAACCGCCTCCGATGTTTTTGGCCCATTGGTAGGATTGGGCGGAGAGGAGAGTGGGGAGGATAAGCAGGACAAACAGCTGAACTAATTTCATGGGTCTTATTTTATCTAAAATTAGGGAATCGCCTATGAATTTGTAATAAATTGCTGATCATAATTTATGGAGAAGAATAACAACGTTCAACCAGAAATCAATGTCATCGAGCAACGGTGGGAGAACGCAACGGTTTACATAGTTGGTGGGGGACCGTCACTTTGCGGTTTCGACTGGGAGCTCCTTCGAAATAAGAAAGTAATAGCGCTCAATCGTGCTTTTGAAGTACTACCATGGGCTGATGTTTTATATTGGACAGATAGTCGTTTTTATACGTGGTACAAATCAGACATTGATAATTTTCAGGGGTTGTGCGTGACCTGCGAACCTGTTCACAAGGGGAGTACAAAGATTATTGTACTCAATGCAGTCCGTAAGAGTGGTATCGATCTGCGCCCCGGGTACATTTGCCGGGCGCGTAATTCAGCCGCTGGTGGAATTAATCTTGCTGTAAAACTCGGAGCAAAACGAATTTATCTCCTTGGTGTGGACTTGAAGGAATTACCGGATCAATCACATTGGCATGATGGGTATAGCAAGTTTAACGTTCGAACATATCCAACCGGATATCAGGTAATGCAGGAGGATTTTTTCATTTTGCAGAAACCGCTGACTGAAATGGGAATTGAAGTCTGGAATGCCAATCCAAACAGTTCTTTGCGGGGATATCCGAAATGTTCGCTAGAATCTGCATTGAACGAATCACCGGAGCGAATTACTTATGGGTAAAATCCTCACGGTTATTGTTCCTTACCGTAACAGGCTGGAGAATCTTCTGGTCTTTGCTAAATGCATTGAACTCGTTGATAAGGCGCAGGTAGATTTTTTATTGATTTCACTCGGTGATGATTCTCCGGAAGTACAGAGGATATGCGTCGAAGCTGGAATAAAATATTTCTATGAGGCTGACCTCGGAATGTTTCGCATCGGTCATGCTCATAACATCGGAGCACGATTGGCGAAAACACCGTACATCATGAAAATGGATGTCGATCTCCTGGCTTTTACCGGATTGTATGAGCAGATTGCGGAGCGACTTATCGGTATTAAAAACCGTCATACATATTTTGTACCTGGGTGCTATTTTGCCGGAAGGGAATTTTCCGAAAAGTATCTCAATGGAATGGTAACCCTCGAGCATATAGATCAATTGAAACGTTTTCCGGAACAACGGGAAAAAATATTGTCGGGACGCCCCGAGGGTACTATGTTCATCATTAACCGCGAGCACTACCTTGAATTTGGCGGGTGCCACGAAGAATTTTCGGGTCACGCGTGGGAAGATTATCAGGTGATATATTGCGCAGAAAAATTCTGCAGACCAGATTTACGCCTGCCGGATTACTATCCCAATACGATCCGCACTCGTCTTGTGTTGCCCAAGAACATCGAAGCCTCTGCTTTCGGTTGGACGTTCATACACAGGTGGCATCCTAAAGTAAATGATCCCGGTTACTATGATCAGCGCGGGAAGAACGCTGCGATTCTATCTCAGATACTTAGAAATTTCAAGTTGCCCGAACAAGTGAATAAGGATGTATAAACTTCTCATTGTTGCTGACAGACCGGATTGGGTATTTGCAAAGTTGTGCAGGGCACTTCAAAAAAACATCCGCAGTTGGACAATTGAGGTACGTTACGGACCTCGTAGGGAAAATCTGGCTGACCATGAGAAGTTTGATCTTGTGTTTTACATGTTGGACTATCTTCCTCATTTGTTGGATCAATGCGGTGTTCCTCCTTCGAAACTCGTTCTGGCGATTCGTTCGCACGTCATCGAAAACGGTTTGGTGAAGTACCTTGATTCGACATGGTTGAATCAGCGTACGGGTGCTGTAATTGTTGCAAACAAAAAATTACTGGATCAATTCCGTAAACTGCACCCTACAGTTTACCTCGCGCCGGGAGGAACTGACGTGGATTTTTTTGTTCCCGGTGAAAAAAATACCCGTATTAAACCGGTAGTTGGATGGGCTGGCAGCAAAAAAAATTTTGGGGAGGCTCACCGAGGTCTGGATATCATTCGAGCGGCTTGCGCTGAAGGGGGACTTGATTTTCGACCAGCATTCAGAGAGGATTCATGGAGAGATGAACTCACTATGAAAAAATACTATCAGGAGGAGATAGACATTTATGTAGATATGTCGGTCACTGCGGGTCGTCAGAATGGCTTGCTTGAAGCCGGTGCATGCGGTAAACTTCTCATCTCCTCACGCGCAGGTGTAGCCGAAGACCTGATCATTGACGGATGGAACGGGTACCTTACAGACCGTAACGTAAATTCTCTTGCGCAAGCTTTGAGTTTGGCACAGCAGAACACAGAATTATTCGGCAATCGGATTCGGGAGACAATTGTGGCTGACTGGTCCTGGTCGGTTCATGCGCCTTTATTTGAAACTGCGTTTAGAGAACTGTACACAAGTAGCATAGGAAATGAGCTGCCTTAGGCGCCAGGCCTTTTTATCCATTTGAAATAAGAGTTGTGTCTTCTTGCGAGCATAAAACCGGGAGGTGACCAACTCTCAACAAATCTTCGTCCTTCCTCATAGAACTGGTCATCATTAATTACGACGAATAGACACTCTCTTGTAATGCGTGCAAACTCATTAAGCACTTCGGGCCAGATGGTGGATGGTTTATAAAAATTCATGGCTGCATAGTTGATGAGAACGTCGAATTCTTTGTCGGCAAACGGCATTGGGAGTTTGTGCATATCATGAACAACGCAAGGAAGCTTCTGGGATTCGATCAGCGGACGATACATCCAATCGCCCGGCGGATATCCCGGAGAAAAATCAAGTCCCATGACTTCGTGACCGTAATACTTTAAAATCTCCATTGATGCACCGTTTCCGCAGGAAACATCCATGAACCTGCGCTTACGACCTTTCAGATATTCTGGAATCCAATGATGTAACCTTGGCCAATGCACATTCAGCGTGTTCTCGCGGAATACAAACTTGTGATCATGCGGAATGGTGAGGGTCCTTTTATCAAGATTCCACCACTCACCTTTCAATTGTTCCGGAAGCTGTTGCATGGTTCAGTTGTTCACGAGTAGGTTGAGTGCATCGCGGACTTCTTTCTTTTTCTTCTCGTAGGTCCATTCATTTAAAACAACATGCTGAAGATTTGTGGCCAGTTTTTCACGGAGATCAGGATCTTGCGCAAGCTTTGTAATGGCGATACTGGCTTCATCAATATCAGCTCTGATCACGAGGCCGGTTTCGTAATTAATTACAATTTCCCTAGCCAAGCCTACATGCGTTGTAATGACAGGTAACCTGCATCCCCCTGCTTCAAGCAACATCAAGGGACCGCCTTCTGAAGTACTCATACAAATTACTGCATCCAGTTTATTGTACCAGTTGTTCAGTTCTTCGCGTGTTCGGTTTTTTGAAATCAAAAGTTTTACGCCCGCCTTTTCACAAGCACTCCGCACCAGGTCCACATTTTTAATCGCGTTTCTGTAGTCTCCGCTCCAACCTACTACAAATCCCTTCGTTTCTTTCTTTACCTTTTTTGTTTCTTTGTTTAATACATGGAATACAGCCGGGTCAATCCCTTGTGTGAGCCGGTGAGAATTCTTGTGAACGTCGACAAAAGACCGGAGAATAAATGCGTTGTTGCAGAATAACAGGTGCGCGGAGTGATCAAGATACTGTTCGTACATGGAGTTCACTCCTTCAGTGGCCCATTTTTCGTTGTTGATCCAGACAGCGGTTTTTTCCGGAGGCACAATTGTACCAAGCAATCTTAAATCCCTGAGACTTCTGCTGTAAAAGAAAAGAATTCCGTTGTATCGTGTATGATCAAAAATCGATGGAGAACTAGTCAACGGGTGTTTTCTCGTGAGAGGATCATTGGAAGAGATTTGTCCGTTAACCAACTGCTGGAAAATTGCAATCCCGTAAGGAGTGAGTTTGTTTGGAGAAAAATCAGACAGGTAGATAATTTCAATTTCGAACTCTCCACTCAATTGGTCCTGCCAATGCAAAGCTGCGTCATCATAGGCCCAACCTCTAACGTCAACTACAAAAAGGATTTTTGGTCGCTTCATATTGCCACGGATATAAGCTGTTCTGCAATACTTGTTTGCATAGAAGGAAACGTAGCCAGGTCCGGTCGCGCTCCCTTCAGAAGCTGTATAATTTTTTCTTCCCACTCTGATTGTTCGTACACATCGCGGCAAACGGCCTCGGAAGAAAAATATTCACTCCAGCCGCAGTTTTTCGAGATCAGTACATTACAACCGGAGACGAGAGCTTCTCTTACAATATTGGGCGATGAGTCAAAATACGAAGTGCAAATGAGCACCTTTACATCCTGCAATTTTTCCAGTAAGACAGTTTGCGCTAACATAGGAAGAACAGTCATGTTATTCATTCCTGAAAACGCTTCGCTCCCTTCTCCAACAGCCAGCTTTTGCAATGATGAAAATCGGGGACATGCCATTAGCTTTCGGGCAAAAGAAGAATTTTTGATATCTCTGTCAAATCTGGAGCAGATAAATGCAATGTCTGTTTTGCGCTGAACCCACGGAGAACTGACGCGGATAGTATGGCTTAAGTGAGCAGAGGAAGTGTCAACAGCATCCGTGATGTGCGATGCGTTGGGATACTGCGTCCGGAGTATTTGTCCACCCAGGTAGCTGTTCGGAATAACGCGGGATACGGCTGAGATACATTGTTGCTCTTCAGTAACACGAACGGTGCTTGCTTCGGGCTGGTTAAGATAATATTGGGCTGAAACACCCTGTCGCGCCAATTTTGTAAGCAAAGGCGAACCCGAAACAAGATAGTTCACACGCACTTCGGGGAATAATTGCAGACAAAAAACGGGCGCCGTATAGTTTTTTGCGAAAACAAAGTCCGGTAAGGCTCCCAAATATTCAATAATGTTTCGTCGGATCTCTTTGGAAGAAGTGCCCATGCGCGCATGAAAAACTCCTCCTAATTTTTCCGGGTCACAATCGATTCCGGCTCCGCCACCCGTGAACACGCCCGCGGTATTGTACCCTTCCGAACGAAAATGCTTGATCAATGTATACGCATTGGTTGCTGCACCTCCGTAGTAGGGATATTGCGAACTACTGATGAGAATTTTTTGACGGGAAGACAACAAGACTATATTACACGTGAGAATTCAAATATAAATTAACTGCAGCAGTTTCAGGTTTTAACAATTCATGTGATTTTATGAAACTTATCGACGTAAAAGTTATCAACAAAAATTGACATTTAAATATGGTATTATTAATTTGGGTCTACATTTTTCCGCTGACCACTAAAAGTAATAACCCCTTCAAGTACCAACTGCTAATTTATGTTTGCTGCGTCTGATACTATGATGCGTAGAAAGATTTCTATTCTCTTTTTCATAGCAGTATTTATGACTGGTACGAATAGGGCGGGCAATACCTTTGCGCTATCTCCCGATACAGTTAAAGAGAAACTTGTTTTTTATGACGACCGAAAATTAGTGGCTTCGAGTGATGGTGTAGAATTTCTGTATAAAAAAACACATCAGGCCTTCCTTTACACAAAAAGTGATAGCAACGGGATTTTCATGCTGGCCGTTGACATTCCTGCGGATCGTGATACGATGAGAGTATGTCCGGGAGATACCGCGCTTTACAAAGCCTGCTACAGTTCGCGAGAGTCGTCTTATTGCCTTCTGCTCGAATCAGGTTGCCTCACTGGTCACCGAGACTCAACGGGAGATTGGAGGCTTTCGGGAGAATTACTATTCTCAAAAAAAAAAGAAACAATAAAAATAACTTTTCCTATGTCACACGGCGAGCATGATGATCACGACACCTCAGAAATGGCGGTGGAGACCCAGTTATACAAAGGCTATGAGATAAAGGTTTATACGCCAATGCACGATTGTTTTGAATGCCCGGAATGCCGTGAGGAGGCGGGCAGAATTGCGCATGAGCACGAGGGTGAACATGAACATGATCACGATTTGCATTGCAACCACCACTGCCCCTATACGCACGTATGTCCCGGGTGCAACGTTGAACACAACTGTCGCGACGGACATGACTGTGCTCAGAATACAGTATGTCCATTCTGTCATGAAGGACACGAGATGCGAGCTGTATTGCTCGAAGTTGATGGAAGACTGATGCATATCAGTTATGCTCCATTTCGGAAATTATACCGTGTACATCAACTTTACGAGCCTGCTTATGAGCCTTTTGAATTAGGGCGTATCTATTTGCGTAATGTTAAAAACCTTCCAAAAGACTAATTGAAATGGCAATTCCTCCTGTTAAAGTTCGTAAGAGTTTTTCCCGCTTAAGCCAAGCGGAAAGGCTTCGGTTCATCAAAGCTGTTTTGCAATTGAAGGAGGACCCGCCAACAGGTTCACCAAGGAAGTATTCCTATTCACATTTCGTAGCATGGCATAGAATCGGAATTCCCTTGATGGGTTCGGGTGGCCGTATTCCGGCTTTTGCCGACTTCGACAAAGTTCAATGGCATGGAAATGTCACTTTCTTATCCTGGCATAGAGCCATGCTTCTTCTTTTTGAAGAAAATCTAAGATTAGCCGACGAGGAAATAAATCTGACGCCCGATGATAAACTGGCCTTGCCTTATTGGGACTGGACTTTCCTGCGTTCCAAGAATCCGAAAAGACGAAGGGGAATGTTATGGAGGGATGAGTATTTTGGACCAAATGGAGATCTTGCAGACGATAGTAAGATAAAGTCCAGTGTTTTTGGTGCAAATGGGTATACTCCAAGCGGTATCCCAGGATGGGAGTTCGGTGACCTAGACACCTTCATTCCAAGTTCATATAATCTAAACGACCATTTCGAACTGAATGCATGGGTGAAAAGAGCTATTAGCAATATTCTGTTACCCGATCGGCAACGAGTTCGCCTGGCCCTGAGGATAGATGAAGTTGATGCACCTCCGGGATCGGCTAGTGATATAGACAATACCATCAATCCTAGTACCGGTGAGACTGTTCCCAATCTTAAATTCAGAAATGTACTCGAAGGAAAGGAAGAAGTTCCTGGAATACCGGAACCTTGGCTAGGTGCGCTGATGCATGACCGTGTGCATGTGTGGGTGGGGGGATCAATGGGCGACGTTTTTGTTTCACCAAAAGACCCGTTATTTTTTCTGCACCATTGTAATGTTGATCGCCTTTGGGCACAGTGGCAATTGAGAACGCGTACCAAAGGTCAGTCAAATCCAGTGACGCTGGTCCGTTCAAAACAATACTTGTCGGACGCCAAGATCGACGAATGCGTTACACCTCCAACATCTGCTAATTATGATCCAAATCCGTTCGCCATCTATTCTAGTGCGGGTTTATATCCGTGGGATGGAACCGGACTGGACTATCATAATGGCGAAGCGGCAATCACAGAAACGATCACAACCGATGATGTGTTGAACTGGACGGAAATTTATCTTCCGTCGGTTTCCTCTACACCTAACATCGGATACAGGTATTCTGGTGACCCGCTTTCAGTAAAAATTGGTTAGATCAAATTTCTTTCGCTGATATGGAATCAAAAGGTAAAAGTTCCGCATTAATTACTGGAGTTAATCAGGGTCTTGAGCCCCTAATGGATGCTCTTGACTCGCACGAGACATTTGTCTTTTTTGTTCGTGAATTCGGGTGGGATGTATCAGGTGTTAACACTGGTAATTTTACATCAGTGGTCAATCTTTTTGACATCGCCGGGAATGTCACCAATCTGATCGATCTTTTTACTGATCTCGATAATAACGTAGGCGATCCGGTTCAGATTTTTAAGGACATACTTGATGAGTTGGGTGAAATCATTGAAAAGATTCAGAACCTGGTCAACGGAACTTTCACCTTACTTCCTCCTCCTCTTGATGGCAGTACGAATTTCTGGAACGAGTTTCCCCGTCAATTGATTGATTATCTCGTTGTCGACGTGTTGCTAGGAGAACTGCCAGTTGTGGCTGACAGTTTGAAACTGCTTGGATTAATTACGATTAAAAATGAAGCCCCTTCTGGCGCATACCGCGTCCCTTATGTCAAATTTACTTTTCACTGGGATAAGATTGGCCCCTTCCTTGTTAATCCAACCCAGCATCTGAAGGACACTTATAAGTGGGGACATATTAGCGATCCATTTGAATACAAAAAACTGTTTGAAGCGATTGCAGATTTCTGTGAAAGCGTGCGTTTCCCTGCGCGATTCGATGAGCCTTCGACAACAATTCAGAATCTTTATTACTCCTCAACAAATCCTGCGCTGACTGATTTGCGCTCACTGGAAATTCCGGTCATCCTGCAAATAGGAGGAAAGTTCGATACCTATGCTCAGCTCGGTGTAATGATGCTGCCGATTACACCAACAGGACAACCCAACGGTGTACCCAACGGATTGATGATTACACCATCTGCGATCGGAACTATTTCAGCTGTGACCAATCCTTCGGATGCAGAAGTAACGTTAGGATTTGAAGGTGGATTTGATGCAACTGGTTTTTTCAGGGCAGAGTTTCGGCCAACCGGTATTGATACTGTAATTGATCCCAGCGTAATTAATTTCTTTGCGTTACTTTTTGTTTCCGGAAAGCCGGAGCAGCCATACCTGCTAATGGGTAGTGCAGATTCTCATCGAATCGAACTCGACTCGTTCCGGATGAGCGTAGAAGCACGCGGACCAGTTGGTGACCCTGAAGTAATTTTTGAAGTTGGCACAGACCCGAATGACCCAACCGCTAAACTCCGATTCGTTTTTCAACCTTCCGATGGCGATAATTTCATCAACAAAATATTTGGTACCGACCCTGCAGTTCTGGAATTCGATGGGAGCATTGTGTGGTCCTCAAAGTACGGTCTCGGAATAAGCGGCCATGCAGGCTTTTCTATTTCCATCCCGATTAACAAGGGTCTTGGACCTTTACATTTTAATACGCTGCGCATTGCAGGTGCCGGATCAACAAACGGCGACGGAAAAATAACTGCCGGTCTGGGAGTGAAAGTAGAGATTGGACCTGTAACTGCTGTGATTGATAATATCGGTGCCAGCGTAAAATTCGAACAGCGTGGCACAGGAGATCCTGCCGGCTTACTCGGCAATGTTGATATGGATTGGGCGTTCAATCCGCCAAATGGAATTGGACTTGTCATTAACTCCGACGCCGTTAAAGGCGGAGGCTATCTCTTCTTCGACCACGACAACAAACGTTACGGCGGCGCACTCGAGCTGAATGTAAAAGATAAAATCGCACTTAAAGCGATAGGCGTTCTCACGACACAGCTTCCGGGCAACCAGCCAGGATACTCGTTGTTGTTGCTGATCACTGCGGAGTTCCAACCAATACAACTTGGATTCGGATTTACACTCAATGGTGTTGGC
>CAYUTR010000173.1:0-10329 GCA_964447465.1 uncultured Chryseobacterium sp. | reverse complement strand
AACATAAAGGATGTTCCATGTTCCGTGATTTTCGGTTGTGTAGGCATTCCATTGTTGTTTCATGTTTCTTTTTTTTTAACGTTAGTACTTATTTACTTTCAATTGACGTTGATCATTGTTGCTCGTTTGACATTGTTGCCCGTTTTACAGAAGCGCCTATCACGCAACGCACAACAATGTCAAGCGCACAACAATGTTCAAATTTCAACAAATGAAAAACGCCCGATCAATACTGACCGGGCGTTTGAATATGATAAAGCATTATCATTTCATCCCGGCTGAGCTGGAATAAGAATAATAATACGATGAAGTGCGTACTTGCATGGGACAAATATAGTCGAGATTTGGTAACGTTGTAATACCAAATCCACCTCCATGCAAAAATTTCTGGCTCCGTTGCTGTTCCTCGTGTTTGCCCTGACCGCTGCTTTTGATTCAGCGGAACAGCCGGCAACTGCAATTGCACAAACTTCATCAGTTTCACTAGGTGAGTTTTTGTACACGGTTACCTTGAATAAGGATATGCCCATTGAGGATGCTCAATACCGGTGGTTTCACGAATATCTCGAACCGGGAGTGAACGACTCGGTGTTTGAACCTTTACTGGAGTTGATCAAACGCAAGCAAATCACAGTGTACGAACCGATCTACCCGTTTCAAACGAAGATGGATCCGGATGTCGCCGCAGGACTGTTTGTATCAGTTGATTCAGTGGTGTACGAGGATCCTTTTAATCCAGGTGAACTGTTGTATGCCATGCTGAAGAATGAACAGCATGCGTATGAAGTGGTTTCTCTTACGTTTCACGAACGTTGGGATTATGATCCGGCAACTTTATCGTTAACAAAAACCGTGCTCGGAATTATTCCGAATCTTGAACGGTTTGCAAACATGGGTGAACCGCTGATCAAATTAACGTGTTACATCCCGATCAATAATAATCCGTTGACGTCAGCAACAGTTACAGTTGGCGGAATTACCAGCGACTTTACTGCGGATGGCGAAACCCATAATAATGACATCAATGTAGAATTCATTGCAAGAGATTCCGGCGTGAGTGTTAATCAGAACAAAGTGGCGGTTCGGATACTGGGTGACATAAAGTCGAAGTCCAACGAAAAGAATTTCACTCTTTACGAACCCGATTTTCCATTCACTCATGCAGTAGATAAAAGTCTCAAAGCCGGAAAGTTAACGATGCTCGATAAAGCGAACATGCTGATGTTTTATGAAGATTGGGAAATCAATCCGAGACAGCGCGTGTTCAGGAAAACAGTAAAGGGAGTTATTCCCCGAAAGGAAAGTGTATTTGTTCCAGACAGCGGTAAATCAAAATGGGTGTATGAGAACTCAGCGTTAATTCCTTTCAACGGTTTTGTTCCAACAAAGATAAACAGCGAGGTGTGTGTCATCGACAGAATATCCTTCGATGTATTTTATAAAAATGAGCAGCAGGTACGACCGAAGGAAATGTCACTCGATGATTCGGCTTTTATGGATACAATCTCGATGGACATCATGTAACACGTAAAGCGAATGGAGGTCAAAAGTTACGCGCCGTTTCTTCCTGATAGAACGTACAATCCGTTCATTCATGATATTGTGGAATTTGATAAACAGCAGGTTCGCGATCTTTTCTACCGTGTTGATAGTGTTGACGTCGAAGATCCGGGGACCGGAAACTTCTACGTTAAAGCCCTTGAGCACGAATACCGGCATGACCTGAATTGCGGATTGCGTTTTTTTGAAAACTGGACTTTCAATTTCAAGAAACAATCATTCAGTAAACAAACATTATTTGTTGGCATGGATCGTTATATGCTGGACGATGATTTATGGAAACGAAATTTTCGATTTATTTATTTCTATAAGTGCCCGGTAACAACTCCGGCAGAGGCGAAGAGTGCTGAATACCTGCATCGTGCGTCCATCTATTCAGGAAGCCCGCTGACCTATAATGAGTTTCACTACGATGAGACTGACAATGGACAGAAAGTTGTATCCTATTTTGATAACTGGCATGAGAATATAGATCCATCGAAGCGTTATGCGCTCATTCAGCCGGTTATTGATCAGGTGCGCGCAGGAACGATGAAAGCATTCGCACCAGGACAAACTACCGGGGCAATGTCGGTTGGACAATTCAATCAGATGCTGAAAGGCGTTGCGTCGAAATCGGGCTTGCAGGAAAAACCCGGAATGGAGTTTGCGCTTTTCAACCATGTTTTCTTTGAAGAGCAGTGGTATTATAACCGCGTGAACGGA
The DNA here is from genome assembly GCA_964447465.1 of uncultured Chryseobacterium sp. Lineage (GTDB taxonomy): Bacteria > Bacteroidota > Bacteroidia > Palsa-965 > Palsa-965. The sequence continues at coordinate 8,064 of CAYUTR010000173.1, read as the reverse complement.
CAGATTTACAAAGAAGTTAGTGCCATTACGTTTGCGCATTCTAACATAGAAGAAAGCGATACGTACAATTACAACAAAGTAATTCAATCTTACTTTACGATACAGCTGAAGCCTGCTCTGTGATGAAGTGAAGAGCATGTTGTTATTAGGCAAAAAAGTCAGTAGCTTTTAAGCCTAAAATCAAACAACATGACGCTATCAGTAAATGGATTTGTAAAAATCTGTCTCGGTCTTTCAGCAATCGTACTTTCTGTTGCTGCATTCAATCTGAGTATTCAGTCGGCAAACGCGGCGCCGCCAACACCTGCAGAATTTGTTGAAGAAGGAACCAACAAAATTGGGAAGTACCAGATGAGTATGTCGGCGATCAACAATGGCGACAACTCTGTGTGGGCGGTTATTGTTTACGATACTGAAACAGGTTCATCACAAACGTACTACGACAAAGGATCAATGTCGTTTGGTCCAAGCTTCAATATTTCGAGGACTAGTCCAGCAGGAAATTAGCACCTACAAGGTAAACGACTGATTTTCATTGGTAAATAGTCGGATTTCGGTTAATAATTGACTGAAAACCCCTCTGTGACTGATCGTTTGTCCATTGGGAAGGGTAGTAAATTTGGGGGTTAATTCTCCTCTGAAATCGTGCGAAAAGCAGCGTTAATTTCCGGCTCCTTGTGTTTGCTACTGGTGACAATCGGGATTGCTTTCCGGTTGTTTCATATTCCTGGTCATAGTTTGTTCATTGTGCTTGCCACTGGCTTCTTTGCCGGAATCACTTTACCGCTGTATTATTTCTCTGTCCGCGCAGAGGGAATTTCGAGAAAGCGCAAGATTGCTGCGATGGTGGGATTGTTATTTGGAATGCAAGTGATTGTAATGTTATTGTTTGTAGCACAACGATGGGAAGGGTGGTTTGCGATGTTGATGCATGCAGTGGTCCTCGGTCTTTTTTACATCATTCTTCCCCTTGATCTGAAAACGTTGTCTAGCGAGAGAGTTTTCCGCTTCTCTTCGTTTCATGGAATTTATCTCGGAATGGTTGCTGTATTGCTTGCGGTTCCAATATTGAGAAAAGATAATACAGCAGAAAGCGAGCAACTGGTTGCAACGTTACAGTACGAAGATCACCGTTATGACAGTATCACTACTTTGCTTGATGCTGTTTATCTGACTGCGTATGACGACACATTAAATACCGATAGCGTCCGGGATTTAATTCGTTCATTTTTCTTTGAAGCAAAATCGACAATCAATGATATTACTGAAATTGAAGGTGATTTTGTGTGGAGTATTAATTACGGAGAGTCGGCGTGGAAGAACTTAAAATCTGATTATAGGGAGCCATTGAGTACACCGATGGACAAGCAATTTACACGGATCTATTTCATCGGAGAAAATGTTCAGGTACCTTCCGGGCGAGCGTTGGATTTGTTTGAATTAATTGAAATTTATCGCAACCATACACTACATCCGTCTGTTCCTTTTGTGATTCAGGTAAATGCGACAGGCGAACATAGAGTTCAATGGGTGAAGGATAATTTTTACGAAACAACAGCAGTTGAAGCGAGGATCCGGATTTGTCTTCTTCGCCAAAATATTCTTCAATCGATCAGATATACACTGGAACATAAGTTGTACAAGGAATTAACATGAAACAATACCACGACCTCATGCGCCACGTGCTCGAGCACGGCGCTACAAAAACAGACCGCACAGGAACAGGAACAGTTTCTGTTTTCGGATACCAGATGCGGTTTAACCTCGAAGAAGGATTTCCGATTCTGACCACGAAGAAGGTTCATACACGTTCTATAATACATGAACTGTTGTGGTTTCTCAAGGGAGAAACAAACATCGCATACCTGAAAGAAAATGGTGTAAGTATATGGGATGAATGGGCAGATGATAACGGAAACCTTGGTCCCGTGTACGGATCGCAGTGGCGCTCATGGCCGACTGCGGATGGCCGACACATTGATCAGATCACGCAGGTGGTGAATCAGATCAAGAACAATCCTGATTCGCGCCGCATGATTGTGAGTGCATGGAACGTAGGAGAAATTGACAAGATGAAATTGCCGCCTTGTCATGCGTTCTTTCAGTTTTATGTGGCAGACGGAAAATTGAGTTGTCAGTTGTACCAGCGCAGTGCAGATATTTTTCTAGGCGTGCCGTTCAATATTGCGTCGTATGCCTTGCTCACGATGATGATGGCGCAGGTGTGCGATCTGAAGCCGGGAGATTTTGTGCACACGTTGGGTGATGCACATCTGTACTCGAATCACATTGAACAAACGAAGCTGCAGTTGTCGAGAGATTTTCGCGCATTGCCGGTGATGAAGATTAATCCGGAAGTGAAGAGTATTTTTGATTTCAAGTATGAGGACTTTGTGCTGGAGGGTTATGATCCGCATCCGCATATTAAGGCCGCTGTTGCCGTCTAAAAGAAACATTTCTCAATTCAACCACAAAGGCGCCAAGGCGCAAAGGCACGCAAAGAAGTATGAAAATTGTAGCTGTAGTTGCTGTAGCGGAGAACAATGCCATTGGGAAGGACAATCGTCTCTTGTGGCGTTTACCGAATGATATGAAGTTCTTCAAGGATCAGACGGTGGGACATTGCATTGTAACCGGGAGGAAAAATTACGAATCGATTCCTGATAAATTTCGCCCGCTGCCGGATCGTACAAATATTGTAATCACACGACAGAAGGATTATTCTGCACCGGGAGCGGTGGTTGTTGCTTCAGTTGAAGAAGCGATTGAATATGCAAAGAGTAGGGGAGAGACGCGCCTTGGTATTATTGGTGGTGGAGAAATCTACAAACAGACACTAAAGATTACCGATGAGATTTTGTACACGAAAGTGCATCATTCGTTTATTGCGGATACCTTCTTTCCGGTGATTGATCCGGCGATATGGACGGAGACGTGGAGAGAAGAGCACAAGGCGGATGAGAAGCATGCGTATGATTATACGTTTATTAGGTACGAACGTATCTTGGTTTAATAGTACGCGGATTCAGCGGATCAGGTGGATTAAAACGGATTTCTAAATTTTCGCCGTGCTCGCGGTGTCGCCGTGGTAAAGTTTACGCTGCATAATAATACTCCAAATCATACGCATGCACGCCGTATTGCGGAAAAGGTTCGCTGACCATCCAATCGTTCTTGTTCCAGTTTTCGGCAGGATTCCGCGAGGTGTGAATCACCTCATGAATACGGACGATATTTCTGTCTTCCAAAACTGAGAAATGAATCATGAATGGAAAGTTGTTTAGCGGGGTGCAACGTATGGTTTCATAACGCAACCTCACCTTAGGAAATTTCAGAAGACTCTTGGTGTGATCATTAACTTGTCGCACAAATTTATCTCCCAATCCCGGAATCAGATTGTTGTAATATTCCTTCTGCACATCGATGGATGCATCTGCCGAAGGGCTAAACTCCAGTTGATATTCCATCATTTCAATCCGTGTTTCTTTTTCCACTCTTCTAAAGGAATGTAATCTTCCTCCTTCGTATTCCGGATACTTTCCCGCACGATCTCTTTATGCCACTCCGGCACTACGAAATCTTCCTCTCGAGGTTGGAAGCCCATCTTGCTCATCGCCTGATTGAACTCCGGAAGTTTCTCATCGGGGACATTTATTACGATTCTTGCCATATCACATCATTTTTACAAATATAAATAATATATGAATATATAAATAATATGTGAATAAGTAATTTTCGGGTCGGCTCGGAGTAGACTTAACGTCCGGGACTTATTGGAACACAGAAAGAAACGGATGTTACAGATTAGCACGGATAAAAAAAGGCACGAAGATATTTCTCCGTGCCGTAGCCTGTCCTGAGCCCGTCGAAGGGTGTCTCCGTGGTTATTTATTTAAGCCACGCGTAGTTTCTCAATCTTCGCCTTGTTCAGTTTCTCCGTAGCGTATTCCATCGTAATGTTCAAACGCTTCATGGAATTATCAGAAGGAATATCAAACATCGCATCCATCATGATTGCTTCACAGATCGAACGCAATCCACGAGCGCCGAGTTTATACTCCATTGCTTTGTCTACAATCGTATCGTAAACTTCATTATCGAACGTCAGTTTCACGTTGTCCATCTCGAACAAACGAACGTACTGCTTCATGAGCGCGTTCTTCGGTTCAGTAAGGATGCTGCGTAATGTTTCTTTGTCGAGCGGATCGAGGTGAGTGAGCACCGGCAGACGTCCGATCAATTCGGGAATCAAACCAAATGATTTAAGATCCTGCGGGACGATGTACTGCAACAGATTGCTCTTGTCGACATGTGTATCTTCCATGCTCGCAGAATAACCCATCGTCTGTTGCTTCATACGACGTGCAATCTTTTTGTCGATACCGTCGAATGCACCGCCGCACACGAAAAGAATGTTGCGCGTATTTACCTGAATCATTTTCTGCTCCGGGTGCTTACGTCCGCCTTGCGGTGGAACGTTCACTACGCTTCCTTCGAGGAGTTTCAGCAATGCCTGCTGTACACCTTCGCCGGAAACATCACGCGTGATAGATGGGTTATCGCTCTTGCGTGCGATCTTGTCAATTTCATCAATGAAAACGATTCCACGCTCAGCAGCATTCACATCGTAATCTGCAGCCTGCAGCAGACGAACGAGAATACTTTCAACGTCTTCACCAACATAACCTGCTTCTGTAAGAACGGTTGCATCGGCAATACAGAAAGGAACATTCAGCAGCTTCGCAATGGTGCGCGCCAATAAAGTTTTTCCTGTTCCTGTTTCTCCAACGAGAACGATATTGGATTTTTCAATCTCAATTTCTTCGACGTTCTTTTTCGCAGGTTTCTGTGCAATACGCTTGTAGTGATTGTAAACTGCAACCGATAAAACTTTCTTTGCAGTATCCTGCCCGATGACATACTCATCAAGCGACTTCTTAATTTCCTGTGGCTTTAACAGCGTAAGCGCTGAAGAAATTGCCTGGTTCTTCTTCGCATCCTGCTCCTCCTTCACAATTCTGTATGCCTGTTGTATACACTGATCACAGATGTGACCCTGTATCCCCGCAATCAGGACGAGTGTGTCCTGTTTATCTCTCCCGCAAAACGAGCAATGAATGTTGTTTTCTTTCCCGGCCATTTTAATGATTTTACATGAGCAATCCAGTCAATAGGACTGGATTGCTATATACTAAGTTACAAATTATTCAGGCGTTTCCCGTGGCTTTACTGTCAACGGTTATGAACCTTTTGATTATTTGGCTCTACGCTCAAGAATTTCGTCAATCATGCCGTATTCTTTCGCTTCTGCAGCAGTCATCCAGTAGTCACGATCACTGTCTGCCCAAACTTTTTCGTATGTCTGGCCGGAGTGACGGGCAATAATATCATACAATTCTTTCTTCAGCTTCTGGATTTCACGTGCGGTGATTTCGATATCTGACGCCTGACCTTCTGCACCACCCAATGGCTGGTGAATCATCACGCGTGCATGTGAAAGTGCAGTACGTTTTCCTTTTGCACCTGCGCACTGAAGTACAGCGCCCATTGATGCTGCCATACCTGTACAGATCGTAGCAACGTCAGGCTGAATCAACTGCATTGTATCGTAGATACCAAGTCCTGCGTAGACAGATCCTCCCGGAGAATTGATATAAATCTGGATGTCTTTTTTCGCATCCGTTGATTCAAGAAACAAAAGCTGCGCCTGGATAATGTTCGCAACCTGATCGTTGATTCCCTGACCCATGAAAATAATACGATCGATCATCAGACGGTCAAACACCGACATTGATGTACCCGTTACCGGACGATCTTCGATGATCATTGGCGTCATACCGCGGGGGCCGGCAATCGACGTGTACTGATCATACACCATGCTGTTGATGCCTTGATGCTTTACCGCGTATTTGCGGAATTCGTTGTTGTCAAACATAGAATAGTTGTTACGGTTATGCTTTATGATGCTCAACTACAGTGCCACCTGCGTGGAACTGTCAATTGGTCAGCCCTTGATGAATTCTTCGTAAGATACTTTTTTCGGTGTGATGTTAAACTTCGAACGATAAAGAGTCATGAGCTTCTGTGCATACAGGTTCTCAAAAATCTTCTTCGCTTCGTCTTCTTTTCCTAACACACGCTGTGCTGTATCGTTAAGTTCCTGCTCCGACACTTCGTCCGGATTCCTGCCATACTTGCGGAAGTTGTCCTTCAGAATTCCCTTCACGTGCTCTTTAGCTTCGTCGGCTGAGACCTCGATTTTATTGTCTTTGATCAGTTTATTTTCGATAAGCTGCCAACGTAACTGACGCGCATAGATCGGGTATTCTGCTTCAACCTGTTCCATTGTAACCGGTTTTTCATTCGCAGCAACGAGCCAACGCTTCAGGAATGAATCGGGCAATGACAGATTTGCTTTCGCAAGAAGATTGTTTGTGATTTCACTTTTCAGACGTTCTTCTGTATCGCGTGAAAACATCTTCTCGAGTTCTTCAGCAATCTTCGTGCGGAATTCTTCTTCGGTCGCAACAACACCTGGTCCGTAAACTTTGTCGAACAATTCTGTGGTAAGTTCAGCAGGAATAAGTTTGCTGATGCTCTTCACCGTGAAGCGGAATTTATTCGTCCACGCTTCTGCCTGCTCAGGAGTAATGCCTAGTTTCTGAGCGCGATCATTCACGTTATCAGAAACCTGCATTGGTGTAAGATCAAACTTGTCGTCAACTTTCGCGCCAATCAAAACCTGGTGAGTTTCTTTCACCGGTTTGTCAAGGAACATGGAACTCGCTTTGAAAACTCCGCCGGGAACAACTTCACCGTTTGCGTCGAGTTCAACGAAATCGCCGTACATCAGATCACCTTCGCCAACTACATCGGAAGGAATGATTTGTCCGTAACGACGCGTGATGTCACTTACATAGTCGTTGATGATTTTCTCATCAGCAGTAACCTGCATTTCTGTGAAGGAAGTATTTCCATCGAGGTTGAGGCTGAACTGCGGAGCCAATGCCATGTCGAATCCGAATTCAAACTCAGTTTGATTTTCGATGTCAACATTGTCGTTCTCTTGTTGCGGAAGCGGATTGCCCAGAACTTCAAGATTATTTTCTTTGATGTAGTTGTAAAGCGAATCAGAAAGGATGCGATTCAATTCTTCAGCAAGAACAGATTTACCATACATCTTGCGTACAAGAGAAGCTGGAACTTTTCCCGGACGGAAGCCCGGCATGCTCACTTTTTTCTGGTAAGACTTCAAAGCTGTCTCAACCTTATCGGTGTAATCAGCAGGCGTCACTTTCAGTTTCACAACCGCATTCAGGTCGTCGATTGATTCTTTTGTAATATCCATGATATCAAGTTGTTCCGTAGCCCTTTTTAAGGGGATTTTGGAGGATTAATTAAGGGTGCAAAGATACTAAACAGTAGGCAGTTGGGCAGTAAGGCAGTAGGCAGTAAAAGCTAGATTTTACGAACTAAATCGGGTGCTATTTTATATCACGGTCAGCGGATAGTATTAGACCACTGATTTTCAGTGTTTTTGAGTGTGCGTTGACTGCCTACTGCCAAACTGCTCTACTGCCTACTGGTAAAAAGCCACTTGAGCGGTCACCCATACCACTTGTCAAAGAACCCTTCTGCACCTTGTACAATGGACCTACTTTTGCGGGAATTATTACATCCCCCAAATTACGAGTATGGCGAAAGAGGCGGTTCTTGAAACGGTATTAATGACTTATGGCGACGATGGAATTCTTCGCATAAGAATCAACGAAGGCGCTGCGATCGGTCTCTCACAGGCGAAGCTGCAGCAGGAAACGATTCGTCGCTTGTGTGGTGATGGAAAAGTTGCAGTACTGATTGATGCTACATCGGCTCACACCGTAACAAAAGAAGCTCAGGAATATATCGCGAATAATGTAGGAAACCGTGTTGCAACGGCAGTGATTAATACCAATCCTATTTCGAAGGTGAGCCTGAATCTTTACCTCCAGATTTTCAAACCTGCTACACCTTACAAACTATTCTCCAACGAAGAGAATGCGTTGAAGTGGTTGAAGGAAAAGA
>CAYUTR010000172.1:0-10337 GCA_964447465.1 uncultured Chryseobacterium sp. | reverse complement strand
CTGTTCCGACATTATATTGATGCTGAACATCGGTTAAACGAAATTGAAGAAAGCATACGCTACGCGAAAAATATCCAGAATGCACTATTCGTCCGTGAAGAGGGATTCCGCGATGTTTTTCCGGACAGTTTTTATTTTACCAGTGCGAAAGAGCAGCTCACCGGTGATTTCGCCTGGGCAACACGCATAGGACAGAAATCAATTGTTGTTGTTGCCGATTGCACAGGTCACGGAATTCCCGGTGCGATGATGTCGATTCTTGGCGTGAGTTTGCTGAATCAGGTAGTGTTGGAGGAGCGTTGTTACGAACCCTCATTCATACTTCGCCGTGTAGATGAGAAAATGCGAACTGCATTCGGAATTACTTCTAATCTCAGGAGCGGTTTTGATGGGATGGATATAGGAATCTGTTGCATCGACTACAACATGCAATCAGTTACGTTTGCCGGAGCAATGCGCCCGATGTGGATCGTGCGGGATGCAGTGATTAATCAATATCGCGGATCGCGATACCCGATCGGTGGTTTGAGAATTGAAACCAGTCGCGCCTTTCCGCAAATAACGATCGATTACAAAAAAGGTGATATGCTCTACCTGTTCACCGATGGATATTCCGATCAGTTTGGCGGAGCACAAGGCAAGAAAATCAGTCGCGGACGGTTGAAAGTGCTGACGCAGTTAATCTGTACCTACACTCCTACCCAGCAGAAAGAACAGTTGTTGGAGTTCTTTCACTTCTGGAAAGGAACTACTCCACAAACTGATGATGCCACGTTCGTAGGAATACGCTTGTGAGGTTATTGCGCGATTACCTGTTCCGTAAATAACACAGAACCGTCTGCAACTTCTCCGCGAATCATGTAAGCACCGGGAATCAGTCCCGCAGTGCTGAATGAAAGAATGTGTTTGCCCGCTTTGAATTCATCCTCGATGAGAATTTCGCACAGGCGTCCCTGCATATCGTAAACTGCAAACCGGATGTGTTTGTGTTCAGTTATGGCAAAAGTCATGTTAATGTTATCGTCAAACGGATTCGGAAAAACAGAATGCGCAGTAGTAGAATCGTAAGAAACAATTCCAACATCAGCAGATCGTCCAACTTCGGAAACCCATGTTGCGTGCGATCCTCCGGCAGTTCCGTAGTAACCATTTACCCAACATGTACCGCCCTCACTATACTTGCGCTGAATGCCCGTGTAATCGCCCCAACGTTCGTCGCCGGAAATCAAACTCACACCAGCGAGTCCGGCTTTCACCTGCACGCGTGGAGAAAGATCTCCTGCGGCATCGGTAAGAATTACTGAAAATCCGGGATTAACAGTTACACCTGCGTGCAGAAAGATGATCATTGATGTGTTGTCGGTTCCGTCGTATCCGCACCACGCTATGTTCGGGTAACCATAATCCAGTGCAGTATCTGAATACAGATAACACGTGAGCGCAGGTGCAGTTGTTGGATTCTGAATGATGCCATGATAAATTCCATCGTTACCGGTTGACGTATCAAGACTCGCGCATACAAACTGAATCATGTTGTTCTCCATGAACGCACCGAGAATCCGCGCGTCGTTGGTTTGCAGGAATCCTCCACTGCCGGGTTGATCGGCTGGAATTGGTGCCCAGTAAGAAATATTACTCTCCAGCATGGTAACTGTTACCGATTGCGTTGGCGAATTTGCAGTATCACTGATGTGTACGAGAAAAATAGTATCGTTCGATGCATCAAGATTTCTATCAGAGACAAAATACATGTCGGAAGAACTTGTCGGTAATCCGCCAGCTTCTACCGGACATAAATTCCGCACTGGTCTTCCGTTCGTATTGATTCCGGAATGCAATTCTGTGCGCAACGAATCGCCACCATATCCATCCCACTTGTTCAATTGCCAAACAACAGTTTCAACGAACCCGGTTTGCCAGGGTTGATTGTCGTGCAAGAGATTTGCCGTGATGAAAAGCTCGTTGTTGTTTACTGCAATCATCGGGTAATCGGTCCACAATGTATCGTTGAATGGATTTCCCGGAAGGTCGTACAAATGCCATGTTCCGTTGATCGAATCGGAATTCGAAAACGCCACGAGAATATGCGTGTTGTTTGAAGCGTAACCAGCAAGGCATACAACGATAAAACGATTTGCCTGCGGATCGTACAACACTTTCGGATCGTACTTGCCGGCTGTAACAGTCAATCCGTTGAAGAAATAGGAGAGTGACTGCAGACCAAGGTTTGTACTCGTGTTGGTGTTGTAACGGAATAGTGTGCTGTTCTGAACGGAGATGAGATGTCCGTTGTTGCCGATTGCAACTTCATTGTCGGTTGGCGTACCGTTATTAAACCCGTTGCCGGCAAAAGTTGCACCCACTACCGGTGACGGTAAAGTTGCCACGTTTGGTTGTGTGGTGGATTGGCGGTTACCATACGTTGCTGCAAGACTATCCTTCGTTCTCTGCAGTCCCGTTGAAGTTTGTGCAGGACGTTCAATGCATCGCACAGAAACATTTGGATCGGGGCCTACTGTTCCGTCATTCACTCCACCTTGTGGAATGAGAAAAGAAGTGCGTGCAGGATGTTGCGCAAATGCAGCTGTTGCAACAGAAAGCACAGCAATCGATGTAAGTAGAAATTTTCTCATTGATACAAGTTAAGGATTTACATATGAATCGCCGAATGCTTCAAGCGGAATATCATTCATGCACTTAAAATGGCCTAGTGGACATTCGGCATAACCCAATTTTGAGCAGGGCCGGCAATTGAGGCCTTTCACCTCGATAATACGGGAACCATACCCGGGCAGATACGGATACATGCCGAAATCAGGAACTGTGTTTCCCCACACCGAATAGATTTTCTTTTTGAATGCTGCCGCGATGTGCATCATTCCGGTGTCGTGACTGATAACAAGTTCAGCTTGCTGTAATAGCGAAGCAGTTTGATCGAGATTAAATTTTCCGCAGGCGTCGTAAATTATTGCCCCACACGCTTCGGAAATTTTTTGTCCTTTTGCGATGTCGTCCTTTCCTCCGAGAAGAACCACCGGACGATTGAGAGAACGAATCACCGCAATCATTTTTTCGAACGGTAATTCTTTCGTTGCAAACTTTGCACCTGCAGTCACGGCAACGAAACCATTCTGATGTGAAACCGGTAGAGAAGAAAGGTCAACATGATTTCCGGCTTTGATAAAATACTCCAGACCTTTTCCGTCGTTCTTCACTCCAAGTGGTTTCACGGCTTCGAAATACCGATCGACGATGTGAATATCAGGCATGTGATTCAATCCGAGCTTCACGTAAACAAATTTCTGAACGTTGAGTTTCGGGAATGAAGCAGCCGGAGCTTTGCACATCCTCTTCACCTGTACTGAACGGTAATTGTGATGCAGGTCGGCGATGAAATCAAATTTCACAGCTTCAAGTTCTGCACGGACTTCCATTACATCAGACCGGATGGCGATAACCTTATGAACGTGTGGATTGTTGCGATAGATGTCAGCGAAAATTTCTTTCGTGATCACGTACACCTCGGCATTCAGTTGTTCATGCAAACAACGGATCACCGGACTCGTGAGCACGATATCGCCGATAGAACTGAAGCGAATGACCAGGACCTTTTTCCGCATGGATGCAAATGTACCTCCTTAAAACAGGACAAAAAAAACGAGCCCCGACGTTTAGTGTCGAGGCCCGTTTTTTTATGAATATTAACCGATTATTTCGGCTCCAAAGTCCACTTGTACTCGCGAACCTCGTTGCTGGATGACTCAGTTCCTTTGTCGATCAGGATGATCTCTTTGCCTTTCAGCTGGTAAACGTCAAACATCATTGTAGGACGATCAGAACCAGTGTAAGTCTCAGTAGTGCTACCAGAAGTCCATGACTCCACGTAGATTACAACTGATGACTTGTTCTTTGCTTCACCAACACCGCCAGTGAAATTCCAAACACCTGTCTGAGTTGTAGTAACTGAAGAACTACCGTTGTTATCAACGTAAACACCTGTGAACGCTCCGTCTTTTTCGAAAGTCATTTCGTTCGTGTACTTATCTGTGTTCGTTGAAGAACCAGCAGAAGTTGTAGTTACAGTTACTTCCTGAGTACCATCATAAGTCATAGTTTCAGTGAAGTTCTGGCTAGCGAATGTGTACGTACGTCCACCTTCTCCTTTTGTAACTTTCCACTCACCAGACATACGTGCCTTACGTGAAGAAAGTGACAGGAATGGATCTCCCTCTCCTTTTTTGCATCCTACGAAGGACACAGAAGAGATAGTAACTGCGATCAGTGCAATCTTTGATAATGTGTTCATTTTTTAGTTTTGGTTAGATAGGGTTGAATCGAATTATTATTTAGCTCTGTAGTGGTATTCACTCTGCGTAGATCCGGGAGTTTTTTCCTTCACCCACATTTCCTTGTTCTTCAAGCGCACAATTACAACCGTGTCAGGGTCAGATCCTGAAGTATTGCTCTGTGATTTGATTTCAAGTTTGTCGTTGATGAATTCCCAGGTACCCGCATCGTTGAAAGTTCCGATTGGAGTAGTGAAAGAAACTGTGTAAGTGCCGTCTTTATCATAAACGAGTGTTTCACTTGACACACCCTGACGGTATTCTGTAGTTTTGTCGACGCCGTTTTCAAGATAAGCTTCAATTTCCCATGTACCAGCTACACGTGCCTTTTTTGACATGAGTGATAGTGCAGGACCTTCTTCATATTTCTTACATGAAGTGAGCGTAACGCCGCCTACTAATAGGACAGCTAGAGAGAGAGTTGCAATTTTTTTCATTTTTGTTTTGTCTGGGTTTGGGTCTGTTTCTTTTCGCTCTTTTTGAAGCGGGTGCTAAGTTAATAAATGGAGGAACACCATAAACCGTCATATCTGGTCGGAAATCAGTTAAATAACCGTTAAAACCGCGATTCTGTCGTAAATTCGCTCATGCTTTTTACCGATACGCATGCCCATCTTTACTCAACTAAGTTCTCTGATGATGTAGACGAGATGATCAGAAGAACGTTGTCTGCGGGCGTTCAGCGAATATTCCTGCCCGCGATTGACGTATCAACTCACGATGCGCAGGATGCGTTACAGGCAAAATATCCTGAACACCTTTTTTCAATGATGGGCTTGCATCCCTGTTCAGTTGAGCCGGGAAGCATAGATGAAGAGCTTGCGGCCATCCGGAAACGTCTGGATACCGGCAAGTATATTGCGGTTGGAGAAATCGGTATTGATCTGCATTGGGATAAGACCCATGCCCAACTTCAGAAAGATGTATTTGCTAAGCAGATTGATTGGGCGTTGGAACTCGATCTTCCGATTGCTATTCATTCACGCAATGCATTCAATGAGTGTTTTGAAATTGTACAGCAGAAACAAAACGGAAAACTTCGCGGTGTCTTTCATTGCTTTTCCGATGGTATTCCCGAAGCACAGAAAGTGATTGATGTTGGCTTCAACATGGGAATCGGTGGTGTTGTGACATTCAAGAATTCAGGCCTGGATAAAGTGATTGAAGCGTTTTCCCTGGAGCATGTTGTTCTCGAAACTGATGCGCCTTACCTTGCGCCTGTTCCACATCGCGGAAAAAGAAATGAAAGCAGTTATCTCGTGTATGTTGCACAAACAATTGCAGATATCAGGAAGATCGCGACGGAGGAAGTTGCAGTTGTGACTACCGAAAATTCAAAGAAATTATTCCGACTCTGATATGGCAAAGCGTCCCTCGATTTTACTCATTTATACCGGCGGCACAATCGGCATGATCCGCGATCTTAAATCAGGACAGCTGAAGCCATTCAATTTTGCACGACTGCTGGATGAAATTCCGGAACTCTCAAAATTCAACATTGACATTCAAACGCATAGTTTCCAGAAACCGATCGACTCTTCCGACATGCAACCGGAAACGTGGATTGAGCTGGCGCAGCTGATCGGAAAAAACTATGCGAAGTACGATGGATTTGTAATCCTTCACGGTTCAGATACAATGGCTCACACGGCGTCAGCATTGAGCTTCATGCTTGAGAACCTGGGGAAACCAGTTGTGCTTACGGGGAGTCAATTACCAATCGGTACAATACGCACCGATGGAAAAGAAAATCTTATCACTGCGATTGAAATTGCCGCCGCTAAAAAAGATGGGAAAGCAATCGTGCCGGAAGTCTGCATTTATTTTGAATACAGTTTATATCGCGGTAACCGCTCGAATAAATTTAATGCAGAACATTTCCGTGCGTTTCAGTCGGCGAATTATCCTTTGCTTGCTGAAGCCGGCGTGAGCATTAACTACAATCATGCGCACATCGCAGCAACGCCAAAAGGGAAACTGAAAGTGCACGCTGTTCTGGATAAGAACGTAGCGATTCTGAAAATGTTTCCCGGGATTTCTTCCAGTGTAGTGAATGCAATATTGAATGCCGATGGTGTGAAAGCTATCGTCCTTGAAACGTACGGTTCCGGAAATGTAACCACTGAAAAATGGCTGTCGGATTCGCTAGCAAAAGCAATTAAAAAAGGTCGCATCGTTCTCAACATTACGCAATGTGCGGCAGGACGTGTTGAACAAGGACGTTACCAGACCAGCGCACAATTAGAAAAGATTGGTGTGATTGGTGGCGCAGACATGACTACAGAAGCGGCTGTGATCAAATTGATGTTTTTGTTGGGACAGAAATCGAAAAATATCAAGCGCGAGTTGACAAAATCGTTGCGCGGTGAGTTGACTGAATAGTTGCGGTCACCAGTCGTCAAAAAGTGATCAATGTTCAACGCACAATGTTCAATGCTCAACAATTAAAAAAGCCTCCCGCAAAGGAGGCTTGTACTACCTGTTCATTGGAACATTACTTTCAGTTTTCACTTCTGTTACTGCTCCATTAACAGATAACTCTGCCTAAGATGATTCGAATTGTGTGCCATCACTGAATGCTCCTGATGCAGAACTATTTGGAAAATCTGCTCATCGGAAATTGTGGTGCAGTGTACACACTTAGGGAAAAGCGCACCCTTTTAGGTTGAGATTCGCTCTTCTTTTCGCTGAAAGCAGACGTGGCACGTTTATTTGATAATAGGGTGGACAGAGATTTATGCCGAACCGTAGCTATTATTTAGTAAACAGTATTACATGGTACCGCATGATTGCCGCGCCGGTGCTTGCGCTACTGGTATACTTTGAGCAACCAGCGATCTACGCCTGGATGCTCACACTGAGTTTCTGTACAGATGCGATCGACGGATTTCTTGCGCGTAAACTGAAAGTTACTTCTCCGTACGGTGCACGACTTGATTCAATTGCAGATGACCTCACGCTGGCCGCTGCAATTTATGGCGCCGCTGTATTCAAAACAGAATTCATGTCAGAACACCTTGTTCCAATCGTGACGATGGTGATTCTGTTTGTGTTGCAGTACGGAATATCTTTGTACCGCTACCGGAAGCTGTCGAGCTTTCACACGTACCTCGCAAAAGCTGCAATGTTCCTGCAGGGATGTTTTCTCATTTTGTTGTTTCTGCTTCCACAACCCATCCTGTGGTTGTTCTACGTTTCAGTATTTGTTTCGATCCTGCATCTGCTGGAAGAAATTATTCTGGTTTTTCTCCTTCCAAAATGGGCGACGAACGTGAAGGGGATATATTGGGTACTGAGAAGAAGAAAAACCGCTCCAGGGTAATTACTTTGATCTATATCCATCCGATGTCGAGAAATCATCACTTCCCTGACAACAAATCTTAGTAAGATCTTACACGTGAAATCACATGTCGGTTTCTGCACTTCCTTTTTTCGCGTCGTGGTTAACTTTGTTCCTCAGACAATGCACGAAACAATGAATAGTCCCAGAGAAAGAGAATTTAATTTAGATCTATTTGATTTTAGTCCGCTTCCGATGTGGTTGTATAACATCAAAACGTTGCAAATCCTTGATGTAAATAAGGCCGCAATTGTTGAGTACGGATATACCGAAGCTGAGTTCTTGAGTATGACAATCAGGGACATAAGACCTCTTTCAGAAGTGAAAAAAATAGAAGAAACGGTAGTTCGATATTCAAATTGTGATCATCTCTACTTTCCCAGGGCGTTTAAACACCGTAAAAAGAGCGGGGAAATTATAACAGTTGACATTTATAGCAATCTTGTCGTCCATAACGGTGCAAAAGTGAAAGTTGTCATCGCAAAAAATATTACTGAACATTTGACCCACGTGTTCACTACGTCTCAACAAAACCTTGCGCTGAAAGAAATTGCGCATCTGCAGTCACATTCGGTGAGGGCGCCAGTGGCCAGGTTGATGGGTTTAGTAAGATTGTTAAGTCTGCATTTCAATGATGTTAATGAGCGTCAACGTATATTAAACTTAATTCTGAGCTCCGCGAATGATATTGATAAGATAATTTTCCAAATCACACAACTGTCCCAGAGTACTATAGGACATGTCCAAGATCATTCGGAACATCACCACACGGAGACATTTCTTTATGATACTGTGCATACTCAGAGCGACGCAATCGCTAGCTAGAGATTGTTAACGTGTAACGGATATGACGAGATTCTGCCTCCGAAAAACTGAAAGTCCCGCCAAAAGGATGAGATTAACTACGTTGATCTCGGTACTCCCATGTTGAGAATCAATCTTACCCCGCTTCGCTAATTTTTATTGATACGCAATTGCTTACGAAAATAAGTTTCGACGCATTGCGTATCAATAAAAATCCCCGCCGAAAAGGCGGGGAGGTAAGATTGATTCATCTGCGGAGACGATGAGATTCGAACTCATGATACGGTTTCCCGTATACACGCTTTCCAAGCGTGCTCCTTCAACCACTCGGACACGTCTCCCAAGAAGGGACGCAAAGATAAAAAATACTTGACGCCATAGCTGATTACTGTATCACAACCTTCACCGTCTTCGCAGTTTTCCCTGAAGTAACACGAATGAAATAAACGCCAGGAACTTTCACTCCCCTGCTGTTCATGCCATTCCATGCTGCAATGTGATCGCCGGAAGATTGCTGACCGTGTTCAATCTCGCAAACTCTCTGTCCGAGTGAGTTCAATACTTCAATGGTGACCATGTCCTGTTCAGCGAAACTGTAGTGAATCTGTACAGCACCTGTCGATGGATTTGGAAATGCATTCACCGAAAAATTATTTGCGCCGGGCAATTCTCCGGTGGAAGTAATTGAAGGATCAGCCGCCGGAGTTTTCCAGATGCCGCGACCATGTGTACCAATGCGCACAGTGCTGTCAGGTGTATAGTAATGCATATCCTGTACACGTACATTCGGAAGATTGGTGTTGTACGGTACCCACGCGAATCCTGCACTCGTGCTCATGTACACGCCAAGATCGCTACCAACGTACACGTGGGAGTTATTATGCGGACTAACCATCACCGTGTTCGCAGGTATGGCCGGAAAATCTGCAGTTACATTGAACCACGTACTTCCGGTATCGATCGATTTCCAAAGCTGCGAGCCCGGTGAATACGTGTACTTCGTTACATACAACACGCCACACGCGAGTGGATCGCTGCCCATGTCAGAAATTTTATCACCGGGAGCATTGAGCTGCGTCCACGTTGTTCCTCCATCCATAGAACGGTACATCGTCGAATTCTGCAGTTCAGGATCTGTGCAGCAATACATGATATTCGGATTGATGCGATCGAATTCAAACAGCAGTACATAATCTTCGTTCAGCACCGATTGCCATGTTGCTCCTGAATCCTGCGAACGATACACAGAATTATTATCCGCAGTGAAAAGTGTAAGTGGATTCGAAGGATGCTGAACAAGTGGAGTGATAAACCATGTGCTGTTGAGAATACCGGTGTTGATCGTGTCCCACGTTAATCCGCCATCGCGACTTTTCATTCGTCCGGCAAATAATTCCGTCGTGTACCATGTGTTCTGATTGGTGTAATCAACATTCACTGCAAAACCGTCGCCGTACCAGAATTGGGTCCACCACGTTGAAGTGCTGAGGCTGTAATTGTACCATATGCCGTTGTCCTGCGTTCCGCCCAACATCAAATCCGGATTTGTTGCCGATGATGCTACATAGTAATACTGAGTCGTTACAATTCCGTCGTTCATGATGAGCCATGTCAATCCTGAATTGGTAGTGCGGTGTACACCTCCGTCGTTGAATGCCCAGAGCTCTTGAGAATTGTGCGGTGAAAATCCGAGACTGTGCTGATCAGGATGCATCCAACCAAGAGGCGACGTAGGAACATAATCCGAATAATTCCAGGTTTGTCCGCCGTCCGCTGTTTTATACATATAGATTCCACCAGCGAAAATTATATTGGTATCATTCGGCGAAACTGCAGTCACGTTATTG
>CAYUTR010000171.1:0-10416 GCA_964447465.1 uncultured Chryseobacterium sp. | reverse complement strand
AGATCCACAGTTTCACCCGGACCAACAACGCGCGGCAATGTTCCGAGAATCATCAGTGGTTTCCGAACGGGCACAACTTTATCAATGCTTCCATACGCACCATCTTGTCCGGCAACAACCATCACTTTTACGCTACCGACATATTGCTCCATCATGATGGAATGAACTTTCTTCTCACCTGGTTTCAATTCGAACGGCCCGATGAATTTCACCATCGGCTTAAAGCGGTTTGCTTTCTGTGTTCCTTTCGCATCGCCTTCTCCGTCTCCGCCGATACCGAGTACGCGTTCCAACTCTGCTCCGTATGCGCCCATCACCATGTCGTACATGTCCCAGGTTTTTACACCAAGGGCTTCACGTGCATAAAAGTGATTCCACGGATCAGGAGTTTTGAATCGCGTGAGATCGAGCAAACCTTCATCCACAATTGCGAGCGTGTATGTCATTGGTTTGCCTGCAGATTCAGAAACGGTAACGTTTGCTACTTCTTCTGGTCTCCAAACCGCAGCAGTAGTGATCACGGGCGCCAGATGTGTTTTTGGATCGTCGACTACAATCGGAATTGTGCCATACATTCTGATCGGTGCATCGTTAATCGTTTGTGCATGTGGCTGAATCAGTGTTACACCAACATAAACGTTCGGCGACATTGCAGCAGTAACGGGAATCGTATAAGTGATGTTTCCTTTCGTCTGCGATTCTACCCAATGGTGTTCAAGAATTCCGGCTCCGTTTTCTACCGTAATCAATGCGCGACCTTGTCCCGGAGATGGAATCGTAAGATTGATGCTTTCACCAACCGTGTACGATTTTTTATCAGAGCTGAACTGAAGTAAACTTGCCGCTTCGTTCGTACGCGTAGAACTTCCATCCCAATACGGCCAATCGAACCACACAACTTTTCCTGTAGAGTGCCCGGACTTATCCGTAACGCGAATCAGGTAACGGCCGTATTGATCATCGGCAACCTTAATATTGAAGGAACCTTTTCCTTTTGCATCTGAATTTATTACGGTATCCATTACCGGCTCGTAGTAATTACTATTCACGTAATATGCGAGATCACTGTAGCCCGATGACCACCACCATCTCCAGCTTACTTTGTAAACCTGAACTTTAAGATCGTTGCGCATGGTTGGCTTACCTGCTTCATCCACGGACTGTGTAAGAATTGTGTTATTCGTTCCGGTGTACAATGTGCCGCCCCAACCATTTCCGGCAGGTGTGAAAATTCCAATGTAGTGTGAGTAGGGAGAATATTCACTCGTGAAATAATCGATACTGAATGCACCACCTTGTTCAAAGACGCGTGTGTTGAAAGAAGCGTTCAGTTTTCCCGGCGCACCTTTACCGTTCAGGTTAGGTGAGAAAGTTGCTTTTCCGTTTTCATCGAGTTGTCCTTCAAACACTGTCTGATTCTCAGTATAGAAACTGGTTGCAGGATCATCGAATTCGTAATTATCAAAACCTTTGAATTTCGTGTCGCCTGCATAAAGGGAAACATCAACCTGCGCTTTTAAATTTTTCGCCGGAGCACCAACGAGCCACTTTGATTCAAGATTGATTTTGTCGTCTGTCTTGCTCGCGAGTCCGTCCGTCCCGAAATCCATGTTGATTTTCAAACGGTTCGGCATGATGGTTTCCACTTTCAGGTTCTTCGTAAAAACTGCTCCACCAACTTTCACTTTGCACATCCAGTAACCGGTTGGTGCATCAGGATCTGTTGGAGTAGGGAAGGTGTAGAATCCGTTGACGTCGGTTGATTTTACAGTACGCGTTACAAGCTGCCCACGTGCATTGTATAATTCCATTGTTACCGGATGTGTGGGCGGTAAAACATTCTGTTTGTCTTCGAGGATGAAACCAAGGAACAATGTATCTCCCGGACGCCATACTCCTCGTTCACCATAGATCATTCCTTTGATTCCTTTCTGCACATCCTGTCCGCCAACATCAAAAGCACTCAATGAAAGCGCCGATCCATCATCCAGTTTCAGATAACCGCGCTGTGTTCCATTCTTCGCAATAAGAAGGAATGGTTTTTTCTTCGGCAAAGAAACTTCAGCCATCCCGTTCGCGTCGCTCTTAAATGAAGTGATGAGTTGGTTCTGAAAATTGTAAAGTTCCATTTCAACATTTGCGAGCGGCAATGTTGTTTTGATATCATTCACGGCAAACAACATAGAACCATCGTTACCGCGCTTTGCCATTAATCCGAGATCGGATGCAAGTACGTTCCGGGAAATTCCGCGTGAGTAATAGTACGCTTGAGAACAAGGATCATCACGATCTCCATCCCAATACCAATAATAATCGTCGTAATAGTCGCCGCCATAGTAGCTGTAATTTCCTTCGTCCACTTCAGGATCAAATTCTCCTTCAGGCTGAAGAATGTATGCGGTTTCTTCTTCGGCAACAGTTGTGTCCTTCGGACAATTGTACATAGAGTACTCCTTGCGGAAGCTGATGTTTACGCGATAAATTGCTCCCGGTTCCGCGGTTATAAGCTGACCGAGATCAAGAGAGTAAGTTGTCCATCGGCCATAGTCGGATTGCGACTTAATATTGAGATCAACTTTTTTCTTGAGTACAACTTTTCCGACGCGATACAATTCATTGTTTCCATCCAGTGAATTGGTCTGGAGAAACTGCGGAATGTTGTTTTCGTAAATGCGAATGATTTTTACGTCAACTGCATTCAGGTTAACGACCTGAAAAGGGAAAAGCAATCCTTTGTCGGTATTGGGAAGGATAATACCATTGCCAACGAGTTTCAGTTCAGGTTTCAGATCTTCAAACTTCACGCGCTGTGATGATTCTTTCCCTAGTGTGAAGCCAAGAATGTTTTTCACTCCACTGTTTACCGACACTTTGTATTCACCAGTGAGATGTTCGGAAGGATATACACGAATGTCATTGTCTTCAACTGTATAGCGGTATCCAGCATTTGATTTATCAATACTGATCAATCCGTTCAGGTCCTGTTTCTCCATTATAGGATCAGAGAACTGCACCACCACGCATTGTTCCTGACCTTGCTCCACGCGCATTCCAAGAACTTTGAAATCTTTCAATGACAGAACATCGATCTTCTTGTTCTCGGCGAAATCAACTCCTAATGATTTTCCGTTGACGTCTATTGTAAAGCTTCCGGCCTTTTCTGTGCGGGAAATAGAATCGACCACAAATTTGTGCGTAGCGTGATCCGCACCATGTTCCCATTTTACCGGTAATGCTTTCCCGTTCTGTGTAGCGGTCAATGTTTGTTCCACCGCAGCATTATCCGCAGCATCTCCAGTGATGATTGTTCCACGCAACTGTTGCAGGCGTAAAGTTTTCTTATCAATTGTTTTCGTTCCGTCGAGCACATAATTCATGGTCTGCTTCATTGTGCGGAAGCTGAACTTCATGTGCTGAAGATTTTCAGGCAGATCTGCCAGCAGTTTTCCCAATGCAAAATCGACGTCAAAAGATTCGTCAGACTCCAGTCTTGCATCAGGTCGGAATTCTATGGTTCGACTGTCGATCCAATACGCCTTACCCGGAATTGCCGGACTGAATGAGAAGTATTCTTCGGTCACTGCTTCATCCAATGTGATCGGACCGGAATAATCTTCACTCAGCATAATTCGTATGTACGATTCGTTGCTGATGATTCCTGAAGTGTAAGCTGATACGTATGCGCTGAATGCAGGATCTACTTTTGTGATCTGAACGGCAGATTCACTTCTGTTCGAGAGAAATGGTATGGAAACCATTGTGAGAACAATCACTGCAAAAATTCCGAGAAGTACTTTTCTGGACATGGGGGTGGACGGTTGATTTATACACCAAAGTTATCCCGCTACACAGTGCGAAAATGGTGTTTGGATTCATATTTTTCCGGCGAGTCAATGGGGCTGATAAGTGTACCCGATCCATTGAAATCTGAGCGGTGTCGGTTAATAAAAGTCCCCGACTAATTCCGGACAGGCGGTTTCACATGAATTGTTCCACGCAATTCACTCATAATTACCTCATTATTGATCGACACCGTTGCCATGTCGGTCGAAAAGTGGGAGGAATTTCATTGAGCAAATGGTATATTGTATACCGCAAACCAGACAAATACTATGAACCGTTTTGTACGGTGGAATTATGCCTGCTTATTTCTGATTGCATGTTGTAGCTGCATACAACTGTCGGCGCAGTCTATTGCGAACTATGCCGTAACCAGAACAACGGGAATTACTTTCACTTCGATCATTGCTACTGGTCTTCCATGTAACAGTTGGAGATATAGCGGTGGGTTTCAGCAGGATGATAACAGAAGCAACCCGGTTGATTTGGGATTTGATTTCTGGTATGATGGTGTCAGGCATACAGAAGTTTCAATATCAACAAATGGGTATATAGATTTTTCTGCTTCGACCAACAACGGCGGACCAACAGGCGCAGCATATGGTTATGTGAATACACAGTTCACGGCACCGGGGGGAACATTAAATGCGATTGCACCTTTTTACGATGATCAGACGACGCAGGGGGGGTCTGATCCGCTGGGTAACAGTATTCGCACGCTGACAAGTGGCGCTGCCCCAAACCGCGTTTTCACAGTGGAGTGGAATGATATGGCGGTTTACCTTAACACTACTCCGAGTCTAACCTATCAGGTGAAACTTTATGAATCTACAGGGATCATAGATTTTATTTATTCTACGATGACCGCAGGTACCGCAGGATTTTCTTATAGTTGCGGTTTGGCCGGGCCTGTCATGAATACAACGCCGACAACTGCTCAGCTCAAGTGTCAGCAGATTGCAAATACTACAACATTCAACCAGGGCGAACAAAATGCTTTGGCTGCAATGCCAACTACAAATTCACTTTTGCGGTTCACTCCACCTGTGCCATTGAATCCGCTGGTGATCATAACATTTACCGGAATACAATCGAGCCAGATGACGCTGAACTGGACGAACTGGGCAACGAATGAAGTGGGGTATGTAATTTATTCTTCGACAGACGGAATTAACTATGAATTCGAAGTACAGACTGCAGCCAACGCAACCAATGCAACGATCACAGGATTATTTTCCGGGACCACTTACCAGTGGCGACTGTATGCCGTAACGGAAGGCTGTTTGAGCAATGCGGCAACCGGCACTCAAGCAACACTTCCAGGGACAACCTTCATTTCTATAACAAATGGAAACTGGCAGACCGGCACTACGTGGAACACCGGAACCGTTCCGACTGCGAATGACAATGTGATTATCAATAATGCGCACACAGTTATCATAAATCAGAATGCATTTTGTCACAATCTCACCGTTGGACAAGGCACTTCAGGAATACTCAGGATCGGAAATAATGCCACGCCACGAACTGTAACAGTTTCCGGAAATATTGTGGTAAATGCGGGAGCGCAATTTGTTTCGAATACTGCATCGAATATTACTCACACACTGACATGCACGGGCAACATTACAAACGCCGGGACGATTGATTTCATGTCGGATGCAAATTCACTCTGCAACTCAATCTTCAATCACGGTTACGCAAATCAAACGATTTCCGGTACAGGTGTGTTGACCCGATTCAATCTCGTTAATGTCAATAAGGGAAGCAACATCACGCGAATACTTGATGTTACTGCAACAAACTTTACTGCACCAGCAGGATTTCTTACTCTGATCAACGGTACATTCCGTTTGTCGAGCGCATCTGCAGTTACGATAACGCCTTTCAATGTTACCGCAACTATTCCGTACACTGCCAGGGTTTGGATGAACAGTACACTTGGAACGATGACATTCACCGGTGGTAACATCAATCTGTTCGGAGAGTTGCGGTGCAGCAGCGGAACTATGAATATCGGCAGCGCTGCGAATAACGGAATCAGTTCGAATGGAGGATTAGTTGCAGTTTCCGGTGGAACAGTGAATGTAGCAGGACGCTACGACCGCCCGAACACTACCTGTCTCTCGCGTATTATTATGACCGGAGGAACATTCGTTCTGAATACCGTTGGCTCTACTTCAACAACCCTTGCCCCATTCCAGATGGATGTTCCCGGTTCGCAGTACACACATACCGGAGGAACAGTGATTATCCGTCGCGAAGGTGGCGGTGGCGCGCAGAATCTTGGGTTCACTTGTACCGGAGGAAACATTAATAATGTCAACGGAGGAACATTGCAGATCGGCGATGCTTCTACACCTGTTGCGCAGATCATGCTGATCAATACTATTTCTCCAATCGGTCATTTGCATGTGAACAGTGCAAATGCAACTGCGCAGATTTCAACAAATCCACTGACGGTAGTTGGAAATGTGACGTTAAGTTCAGGTGTGTTTCTCGCATCAAATCTGAATGTAAATGTTGGAGGAAACTGGAGTAACACGGGAGGTACATACACTGCCGGTACGAATACCACCACATTCAACGGTGCACTTCCGCAATCAATTTCACGAACTGCCGGTACAGAGAACTTCAATAATATTTCATTCAATGGAGCGGGAGCAAAGCTATTGCTGCAGGCGATCAATTGTCGTAATCTGACTATTGGTGCTGGTGCGAATTTTTCCGCAGGTGCAACTGGATTCCAGATCAGCATGATCGGAAACTGGTCGAACGCCGGATTTTTTAATGGAGGCACTTCAGGCGTTGTGTTGTGCAGTGGAACGGTTGCTCAGACCATTGGAGGAACGGCGGTAACGGATTTCCGCAATCTTACTATTCAGAATGCAGCTGGTGTATCGTTAACTGCGAATGAAAATTTACGCGGTACGCTGCAGCTCAATACGGGTATGTTTACAACTACCGGATTTGATTTCACACTCATCAGCGATATCAATGGCACCGGACGAATCGGCACAATCACCGGCGGAAACATTACCGGCAATATTGTTCAGCAGAGATATATTTACAATGGCCCAACGAATTGGCGTCAGCTTGCTGCTCCTGTCGCAAACGTAACAATGACGGATTGGAATGACGATCTGATTACTTCCGGTTTTCCGGGATCCGATTATCCAAGCATGGCCTTTTTCTCAATTGCATCGTACACCGAATCTGCTGCGGGACCGAAGGAGTATGGTTACTCAGCACCATCAAGCGTGAATGACCAGATAAACCCGCTTACAGGATATTACGTTTACGTTGGTCCACTTGCGGTTACGCTTGATGTTAAAGGACCTCCACGAACGTTTAATCAGACATTCTCACTGACGTACACACCGTCGGCAGGACCAACACAGGATGGATGGAATCTCATGTCGAATCCGTATCCGTCAACAATTGATTGGGATGCACCTGCATTCACCAGAACAAATACTGATCAGGTTTTGTACATCTGGAATCCGTCGTTGAATCAGTACGCAACTTACGTTGGTGGAGTTGGTACTAACGGCGGTTCGCGTTACATTCCTTCTTCGCAGGCATTCTGGATTCGTGCAATTGCACCCGCACCTGCGATGTCAATGACAGAAGCAGTAAAGAGCGCGCAGAATCCAACTTACATGCACAGCTTGCCGAATAATGTTCCGTACCTGCTCAAGCTAAAACTTTCTACTTCGAACGGCAACGATGAAACTGTTATCCGGTTTGATGGAAGCGGTTCTGATTTCTTCGATGTTGGTTACGACGCATACAAACTTCCTAGTTCCGATACAATGGCGCCATACATCGCATCGAGTCTGGATTCCATCGATGATTATTCCATCAACACGATGGCTCCACTTACTGCAGATCGTATTGTGCCGTTGAAGGTGTATCGTCGGACCAGCGGAACATTTACAATCTCTCGCGACACAGCAAGCAACATGCCGCAGAGTGCATGTATTATTCTTGAAGATCTCCAGACGGGGGCGCTTACTCCGATGCCGGTTGGAGGATCGTACACCTACTCGCATGTTGCGAACGACACAAGTGTTCGTTTCCTGCTGCACTTCGGTCCCGGAATTTCCAAGGGAGCAATTTCAAGTGTTTGTCCTTCGAGTGCCGACGGAAAAGCATGGGCCTCCGGAATCGGAAGTGGACCTTGGGATTATACCTGGGAAGATGCAAGTGGAAATCCTATTGCGCAACATACCAATGTGATGGGCGTCGACACGATGTTCGGATTGATTCCGGGATATTACACCGTTACGATTGATGGCAACATCGGCAATTGTCCACAGCGAACAGACACAGTGCACGTATCCGGTCCACCATTCCTGGTGGCATATGATTCTATTGTACAACCGTTATGTCCAAATGATATCAACGGTGAAATTCATGTCTTCAACGTGAGCGGAAGAAATGGTCCGTATAGTTACGCATGGAATACCGGTGAAACGGATTCGACAATACTTAACATCGGTGTCGGACAACATGATGTGTACATCACAGATGCCGTTGGTTGCACGGATACAATGTCGTACAACGTTGCAAGTATTTCTCAACTCGATGCTGCGTTCATGTTCCCGAATGATACGGTGTATCTGCCGAATCCGATGTCGGTGCTGAATTACTCATTGTATTCTGCATCGTGGTTCTGGGATTTCGGAGATATGCTTGGAACTGCAACCGATGCGAATCCGTTCTACTTCTACAACGCGAGCGGAACGTACACAGTTATGATGGTGGCATACGATAGCTTGTGTTCTGATACGGCCTGGGATAATATCGTTGTACTGAACAACGTCGGTATGCCGGAATACATTTCATCTGATGCTATTTCGCTTGCAAATACTCCACAAGGTGCAGACTTGTTATTCCATGATTTTTCAGAAACGATAGTCGAAGTGCAGATATTTGCTGCCGATGGAAAATTAGTTTCTGCTTCACAGGTAGCTGTGAATGGAGGAATTATTCACCTGAACATGATTGGCTATGCTAGCGGCAACTATCTGGTTCGCGTAATCAGTGACGGCAAGACGTGGGCTGATAAATACTACTGGAGCGAGTGATCTCAACGCACAAGGTGAAAAACAAGATCTCCATCCTCACGTATCTCTGCCGCAACAAATCCGTTTTTACGAAGCACATTCTGTGATGCCAGATTCTTCTGTCCGGTAACAGCAAAAATCTTTTTCAGTTTCATTCCTTCGAAACCGAATTTCACAGCGAGGCTCACTGCTTCTGTCATGTATCCGTGGCCACGAAAGTTCTCATGCATCATGTAACCAACTTCTCCTGACTCATTGGCAAATCCACGATAGAATCCACAGCAACCTACAAACTGATTTGTTGCTCTGTCTAAAATTCCCCAATGAATTCCATCCCCCTGCTGGTAGCGCTCGTGTACTTTTAAAATCATCTCCGCGGCTTCGGTTGCATCTTTCGCACGGATGCGTTGGTAATGCGTAATTTCTACAACGTTCGGCGCATCTTCAACTGTGAAGGCTTTCAGAAGTATCCGTTCGGACTTAAGTTCGGGATAGATTGGATAAGGCGGAGCATTCATTGGCGGAATAGTTAATTACATCCTTTAATCAGTCCCGCGAAAATTGCAATCCAAATCAATCCTTTGATCAGGAAGAAAAGAAATCCACCAACACCAATCCTTTTCAGCCAGAGATACATTTTTTTATTCGACGCACTGGGTTCGACAGTTGGATCCGCAATTCGTTTTTGTTCCGGACGGATTATTTTAAATTCTACATAAAGAAATCCGAACGGAATTACGGATGCGGCCAGGATGAGCAGAAACGTTTTCAGGTTCCATTTGTATTCCAGCACCGCGATGATTGCAATAACGATATACAACAAAAAGATTCCGCCGTGTATTGGTCCTACAACGCGGACGAGTTGGTCGTGCAGGAGCAAATATTTGACGGGAACTGCTACGAACAACAGTACAAGCAGGGAAAGTCCTTCGAGGATTCCGATGATTGATAAGCTGCGTAGCGAACGACCTTTCATTTCTAGGCAGGCAATTTTTTGAAAATGGAATTCTCAACGTAGAAACATCCGAACGGAATAACGGATGAGACAAGGATCACCATCGTACGGCCGAATTTCCACCTGAATTCTATTGCTGCAGAAATGGTCATGAATACGAGCAACAGAAAAAGCACACCGTGAACAGGTCCAAGGATTTTCACGAGCATTGGACTTGCCATGAAGTATTTAACCGGGACACCAATAAACACGAGCAGCAACAGGGAACATCCTTCGATCAGACTCAGAACGCGTAGACGGCCGATTTTTGTTTTGAGAAGTTCAGTCATGCCGCAAAGTTAACCTTTACAGCCGCATTCCTATAACCAGAATGTCGTCAACCTGTTCCGTTTGTTTGCGCCAGTTCAGAGCGAAATCGGCGAGCATCACTTCCTGTGTGTGCAGATCCTGAGCCTGCATTTCAAGGAGAAGCTGTTTGAATTTTTTGGTTGTAATTTTCTTGCCGGTTTCTCCGTGGAACAGATCAGCATATCCATCAGAGAACAGGTA
>CAYUTR010000170.1:0-10418 GCA_964447465.1 uncultured Chryseobacterium sp. | reverse complement strand
CAGAGCGGAATCATCTGGATCAACTGCTGGTTGTTGCGCGATCTGCGTACTCCATTCGGCGGAATGAAAGGTTCAGGTGTGGGACGAGAAGGCGGATTTGAAGCGCTGCGGTTTTTTACGGAGCC
The DNA here is from genome assembly GCA_964447465.1 of uncultured Chryseobacterium sp. Taxonomy (GTDB): domain Bacteria; phylum Bacteroidota; class Bacteroidia; order Palsa-965; family Palsa-965. The sequence continues at coordinate 10,293 of CAYUTR010000170.1, read as the reverse complement.
GAAAAATGTCTGCATTAAGTTAAAGTAGTCTTATCGAAGAATGATTTGCGTTATTCGCGGATGATTTCTTGATAAGTCCGCATTTTTCGCAAACGAGGCTGATGGGCGAACATCTATATTCGCCCTATGCTTTCCCGAAAATTCAATTTCAAGTTCTCAATCGGAATTATCTGTGCAATCGCACTGTGTCTCTTATTGAGCAGTGCTTCTACTGACACTTCCCGCAAGAAGGAATACATCGTCATCGAAAACACAGATGTTCCGCGCTCACAAAAAGAAGCGTTGATTGTTTTACCCGGATTCGGATCTCAGATTCAAGGTGTAAAAGATATTGCAGCGTACTTTCCGTACAAGGGATATGATTTTTTCATGCCTGATTATATTGGAAACGATTCAATCAATCAATGCGTGAGCAGCTTTGACGCGTTCTACAAAAAGAATAAGCTCTCCGAATACAAGAAAGTACACGTCTTCAGTTTTATAATCGGATCGTGGGTAATCAACCGATGGGTAACGAAGAATGATTCCAATAACATTGCAACGATCGTTTACGACCGAAGTCCGTTGCAGGAACGCGCACCATACGCTTTAGCGACAGATATGCCGGTGTTGATTAAACTGGTTCCTAACGGAAAAGTGATCAAAGAATTTGCGAACACGAAATACGAACCTATTCCAAACGATGAGAAGAGCATCGGCATCATTATGGAAAGCACGGCTTCAAAACTGATTCGTAAACACAAGAAAACAGCCATGTCGCTTGGTGAAGTGAACTGGGATATTGCCGACAGAAAACAGGACTGCGACGATTACTTTTTCACGATGAACAATCACGACGACATGTATCATGATTTTTCCATCACAGGAAGAGAAATTCTACATTTCATAAAAAACGGCAAGTTTTCGGACAGTGTGCCGCGTACTAAACCGGATGTTGATCCGTTTGCGAAAAAGTAAATTCATCAGAGCAACGAATTGGAAACCACAGCACACATAACAACGGATCGCACCAGCGCTACGGCTAAGTATAAAAAACTCACGTGGTTTTTTATTGCAGCGGCGTCTATTGTTGGCAGCGGATGTTTACTGATGCACCATTTCAACTACACTGAATTGCTGGTGATATTGTGGTGTACTGTCGGCGGCACGTTTCTCATCTATCGCATCAACGATTACATTGATACAGAACACGCATTCCGGTTCAACATCCTGGAATTTCTGAAGGAGAAGCGACACATGCTCATCGTCGCACATTTGTTTCTGATTGCATTTCCGGTTGCATTCTTTACCATAACACCGTTCAGTTTCATGGTGCTGGCTTCGGTTGCGGTGCTCGGAGTGTTTTACTCCATCACTTTCCCGCTTGGAACATTTCGATTCCGGTTGAAGAATGTTTTTCTGTTGAAGAACATTTCAATTGGCATTGCGTGGGGAAGCCTTGTACTGGTTGGCGCAGGAGAACTACTGGTTCCGGATGTAGTTGCGCTTTTTCTGTTTACAAGTGTGCAGGTTGCAATCGGAAGCATGATACGCGACATTCCTGATGCGGAGAAAGATCGGGAGGCGGGCGCAAAAACATTTCCGGTGCTCTACGGAGACAATGCAACTATGCGATTTCTGTTTTTGATAAATACACTTTCTGTCGGAATCCTCATGTATCCGGGGATTACAAGTGGAATCATAGGCGTAATTGCAATAACCGTATTATGGCGAACTGTGAATCTCCTGAAGCTGAATCGGAATTTCAATGATCGGCTCTGGGGACAGACGCTGAACTTATTTACCTGCACTGTTATTTTTCTGGTGGTCTTACTAAAATATTTCGTCGATGAGTTTGCAAGAAGTTAGTCCGGTTTTCTGGGCAGTGTCCATTCTTATTGCTGCAACCGGATTCACCGCGTTGTGGTTATTGGATGCTGTAACGCACAAGGCGCTGGTGAAAGTCGACATCACTGACAAAGAACTACAGACACATCGGAACATTTTGGTTACATCTATGCTCATGGAAGCATCACTCGTTGCAATGTTCTGGTGGCAATGGCAGGCGCTTCCGTTCTTTATTGCTTTTTTCATTACGCGGACCGCGCAGGAATTTATTGACGAGCTGCACTTTCATACGGAACGTTGCTCAGTTTACGAATCGCGGTTACATCTTGGGATGTGGATCACAGTACTTTCCAAAACATGCCTGATGTTTATGTGGGGCTTCTTTAGCGGGTACGAGGGAATTCTCGAATTGCCAATCGTAATTTACATTTGGGCAGTGATCGTTTTTGGAACGATGTCGGTGGTTAGTTATTTCGAATGGAAGAGGGGATGAGTCAACCGGAAAACAAGTTTGATGTTGTATTTATGGGCGGCGGCATGGCTGCGTCAATGCTGTCACTGCAACTGATCCGTAAGAAACCGTCACTGCGTATTGCAATTGTCGAGCGAAGTGAAGTCTTTCCGAGAAAAGTGGGTGAATCAACATCTGATATCACAGGACTGTTTCTGAATCGTTTCGACATCGGACACATCATGCATGATCAGATCCGAAAAACCGGTTTGCGCTTTCTGTTCAACGAAAAAAATACGACATCCACTGCCGACCTTCGTGAATTATCCAGTCCGTCATTCAAAGGACCAACAAATGGTTATCACCTCAACCGATCTGTACTTGATGATCGAATGCTCAAGGAGTGTGAAAGCAAGGGAATAGTTGTTCATCGTCCCGCTACAGTTGTTGGATTTACATACCGACCTTACAACAGTACACTGAAAGTAGAGTTGAATGAGAAAAAATATGAACTGAACACCCGCTGGGTAGTGGATGCATCAGGCAGCGCACGTTTCATTCACAAACACATGAAATGGACCGATGAGAAGATTGGTCTCGACACCGGATCTGTGCTCGCGCATTATGAAAATCTACAACCTCCCGAAGTGTGGGATGTTCCTGAAACTGCATTCTGGAAAAAGCATGCGATCGGACCGAAAGGACACAGTACGATTCATTTCGTTCGTCCACACAGCTGGTGGTGGCACATTAAGATCGATGAGAATACTACGAGCTTAGGAATGGTGTTCGATCGAAAAAAATACCTATTCGAAGACGCGACCAGGTTCTTTGACGACTACATTGCTAAAGATGCGCAGCTGACTACGCTAACAAAGAATTCAAAACGCACCGAAGTCCGCCATCTTACACATCTTCCTTACGTCTCTTCTAAGCTGTATGACGAAGGACTCGCACTTGTTGGAGATGCAGGTGCTTTCATTGATCCATTGTTCAGTCCGGGCCTGGAAATGATCTGCCAGCAAACACTCGCGCTGCGTGATTTGCTGATCGGCGACTTTGAAAATGAACCTTCGAATAAAAAAGCGTGGAAAAAATACGAACGTCGTTTCATTGCCGCATACAAGGACCGTGCGTTCACATATGAACAGGGGTATAAGTATATGGGTTCATACGATCTGTTTTCCAACTGGACACAAATCGGAATGTTCGGATACTTTGCATTGTCTGTTTTTCCATCAGCGTTAAAATTTAACCGGTTGAAAAAACCATTCGCGTTTACACCAGTGTCACGATTTGCATATCGATTGCTCGTGATGCGATATGACCGTATTCTGAAACGAAGAACACGTCAAGGGAGGATTTCTTCCAGCAGAATATCGCCGGTGTCATTCACATATGTTGCCGTTCCATACGGCTGGAAATTTTATATACGTCCACTTTTATTGTTTTGGTTGTGGGGTTGGAACTATGTAAAGCTGGAATGCACAGAGTTCGCTTCCATGTTCCGCCAGAAGTAATTAACGGATTTTGAAATTCATATATTTGTTTGAACCGCTATTCCAATTGCTGCAACACAGATGAATTTATTTCGCAGATACTACAAGTGGATTGGAATTATCAGCATCTCGACAATATTTCTCGTTACGTGCCTCTCAGTTTACACACTCCGGAATATTTCCTTTAAAAATGATTTCGACAGTTTCTTTCCTGTCAATGATCCTGAACTGGATGTGTATCTACAGTATCGTGAGACGTTCGAACACGATGACGAGTTCTTACTGATTGCACTGGAGAATGATGCGGGAATCTTCAAACAGGAGTTTCTTCAGAAAGTTGGATTCCTCAGTGATTCACTTTCAGCTTTACTTAACGTCACTTCACTGGAATCTCCAATCGATCAGGAGAATCTAACGATCACTGAATTCGGGCCCCTGCATTATCCTTACCTGCACATAAATGAACCTGCACGTTACGCAGAGGATTCAGCACTCATTTATCAATCAGAAGAACTGGTAGGTTCATTTTTCGGAACTGACCGGAAATCAGTTTGCATTTTTATCAAGACAACGGCAGGAATGACAAAACCGACAGCCGACTCGCTGGTTGACGCTGTTTACCGTGTCACTGATCCGTTTGCGTTTGATCACGTGCGCGTGGTGGGAAAAGCAAAGGGACAGAAAGCCTATGGAGAAAAGATTGCCAAGGAATTTAAAATATTTTTTATCGTCTCCGTTATCCTGCTCATAGTCTTTCTATATATCTCGTTCCGTTCGCTGTGGCTGATCTGGATTCCCCTGACAATCGTGGTGCTCGCAACAATCTGGACGCTGGCATTGATGACCGCTCTTGGAAAATCACTCGATATAATGACCGTGCTCTTGCCGACGATGATGTTCGTCATTGGCGTTTCAGATGTTGTGCACATCGTCACGAAATATTTGGAGGAGCTGCGAAAACCGCATAGCAACCGCTTTGATGTGTTGATCAAAACAATCAGGGAGGTGGGCTTTGTGACGTTCCTCACTTTGCTAACTACATCACTTGGGTTTCTGTCGCTGCTTAACTCGCAGATTGTACCGATTCGCGATTTCGGAATGTTCACTTCTATTGGTGTATTCATCGGATTTGTTCTCTCGTTTGCAATTGTTCCTTTCGCACTCAACATTATTCCGATAAAGAATCTGTACCTGGAAAGAAATTCAGCATTCTTCTGGAACAACTATTTACTGCGTTTGCTATTGTGGGTTTTTGCGAAGCGAAAGCAGATTGTTGTCGGGGCCTGCGTGGTTATTGCCGCAAGCATTTTCGGACTAACACAAATTGAGCGGAACAACTATATGCTCGAAGGGCTAACCGCGAAAGATGAAGGCCGAAAAGTGTTCGTCTACTTCGAAGAGAATTTTTCCGGCGCCCGTCCGTTTGAAATGCTGATTACACCGCGCGATACGATGGGAAATATTATGTCGGCGCCACAAATACAGGCCATCGATAAACTTGAGCACTACCTGAAGGAGAATTATCATGCAGGATTTTTACTTTCACCTGCCTCCCTCATTAAAGAAGCAAACAAAGCACAGCATTCCGGAAATCCTGAATTCTATCTTGTTCCTGCCGATACTTCTAAAGTGAATGAACTGATTGAGGTTGTTTCTCCTGCACGGAACCGGAAAGAAGTAAAAATGCTGGTTACAACAGACGGTAGCCAAGGAAGGATCACAGGAAAAATGCACGACATCGGAAGCAAAGCAATCGGACGGCAAAACGAAGCGTTGCTCGCGTTTATGAAGAGCGATCCTGCCATGGCTGTAATTGACGTGCACTTAACTGGCGCTGCTGTGATGCTGGACAAGAATAACGAATACCTCGTGGCAAATACGATTCAGGGCTTGTTGTTTTCGATGCTGGTAGTTGCGTTAATCGTTGGACTCATTCATCGCTCAGTTCGTATGGCATTCATCGCAATTATTCCAAATCTGTTCCCGATCCTGATAATTGGAGGCGTGATGGGTTATCTGGGAATCGAAATGAAGTCGACCACTGCTATCATTTTCGCCATCGCATTCGGAATTGCGACAGACGACACCGTTCATTACCTCGGTCGATTAAAGCTGGAGCTTTCGCAGGGAAAACCGTTATTGTATGCAATAAAGCGGACGTATATTTCAACCGGAAAAGCTGTTATCGTTACTTCGATTATTTTGTCGGCAGGATTCATGTCGCTGATGGTGTCCGGATTTGAAAGCACGTTCCAGTTTGGTATGCTCGTTAGTATTACCTTGTTGGCTGGCATAATTGTCGAATTGTTATTATTCCCTTTACTCGTCCTGTGGTTATTCAGGAAGCAAAACCGAATGACGAAATGATATCTGTTTACCAGCTGAAATCCGGATTCCAAAAATTGCTCAGGCCCGTGCTCACGCTGCTCTATAAAATGGGCGTCACTGCGAATGCAATTACGTGGAGTGGAATTATTTTATCGTTGGCCGGAGGAGTTACGATGTGGATGCATCCTTACGGAAAGATATTTCTTTTGATTCCGGTAGTGTTGCTTCTGCGAATGGCGATCAACGCGCTCGACGGAATGATGGCGCGAACGTATAACATGCAGAGCAAGGCAGGAGAAATGCTCAACGAGGTTGGCGACATCGTTTCCGATTTGTTTCTTTTTATTCCGCTCCTACAGCTTTCGTGGATCAACAAGTATGCAATTCTGTGCTTCCTGTTTTTGTCGCTGATCAACGAATTCGCCGGAGTGATGGGTAAAGTCATCAAAGGCGATCGTCGCTACGATGGTCCGATGGGAAAAAGCGATCGCGCGTTTTTCGTTGGATTGTTTTTTCTCGTGTATTACTTCTGGAACGGACTCGGTCATTACGCTTCATGGATTTTCGCATTTGCATGTTTGCTGCTTGTAGTCAGCACTATGATTCGCATTTCAAAAGCACTTAAAGCATAACCTCCTATGAAAAAGTTCTTCTCAAACGAAATCGAAAAGTTCTCGAAGAATCCGGAAATCATGCTGGTGGTCGGATTGATTTTCGGCGTACTCATTTTCGCAACTCTACTGTTTTTCATATGGGGGAAAATTAAACCGCAGGCGAATCTGAAGGAGCTCAAGCAACGCACACGCTCGTGGTGGATCATGGCTTCTATTTTCGTGGCGGCTACGATTTTCAATCCGATTATTTCTTTCATCGCATTTGGACTGTTGTCGTTCGCAGCCCTACGTGAACTTTCTTCCATCAGTAAAAATGTGCGTGCAGAAGATCGGAAAGTTTTGATCTGGTGTTACCTCTGTATTCCGGTTCAGTATTATTTCGCTTATATGGGGTACCACAATCTCTTCCTCACGTTCATCCCGATTTTCATGTACATCTGGATTCCGTTCATGCTCATCCTGCAAGGAACCACGGAAGGAATTTCCCGCTCCATGAGTGTACTGCCTACGCAACTCATGTTCACTGTATTCGGAATCAGTCACCTCGCGTTTCTGCTTTCACTTCCTCCCTTGCAAAATTTCAATGCAGGCGGAAGAGGTTTGCTGCTCTTCATTGTGTTCATCACCGAGATGAATGATGTGTTCCAGTTTACGTGGGGTAAATTGCTCGGCAAAATAAAGATTCTCCCGAAGATCAGTCCGAACAAAACATGGGAAGGTTTTCTCGGAGGCGTGCTTACTTCAGCCGCGGTCGGATATTTTCTGCGATTCCTCACGCCGCTTACGGGTCTCGAAGCAATCATTGTAAGCGGTTCGATCGCGTGTGCAGGATTTATCGGCGACGTGGTTGTTTCTGCTATTAAGCGCGATGTTGGAAAGAAAGATACGGCCGATGTAATTCCCGGACATGGTGGAGTGCTTGATCGTATCGATTCGCTCGCAGTTACGGCACCGGTGTTCTTCCACATAATATATCACCTGTACTACATGCCTAAAGCATGAAACGCGTATTACTTCCATTCCTGTACAGTATACTCATGCGCACATTTCTGCGTGTGATAGTGGGTGTGCATTTCAGGAATCGTGAAGTCCTGAAAGAGCAGAAACAATTTGTCATTGTAGCTAATCACAACAGTCATCTCGATACGATGTCGTTGTTGTCGGCAATTCCCATGCGTATGCTTTGGAAAACACATCCCATTGCGGCGGGAGATTATTTCGGGCAATCACCCATGAAAGCATTCTTCACGCGCTTTTTTGTAAATGCAATTCTGATTCCGAGGAGTCGTCCGAAAGAAGGAGAAGAAGGTCCTGATCCGATCAAGTTGATGCTTGAAGAGCTCGACCGCGGACATTCATTGATTTTATTTCCGGAAGGATCGCGCGGAGAGCCGGAAACATTTCAGAAGTTCAAACGCGGAATCGGAATTTTGCTGGAGCAGCGACCGCACATTCACTACGTACCTGCTTTCATGAAGGGTCTTGGAAAAGCACTTGGCAAAGGCCATACGCTGCTGATTCCTACAAGCTCGGTGGTAATTTTTGGGGAGCCTGCACCTTGCAAAGCGAAGGACATTGATGGAATTGTGGCTGAAGTAGAACAGCGCATCCGTGAGTTGGATAAGGCGGAACCGGAGGAACAGCAAGATTGATGTGTCGTTATTTCGTGTTTTACGCAGGTCTAACACCCGAATGTTAGTATCCTGAATGTCCAATTCCGGTTTCACGATCGTTATTGTTATAAATTTCACAGAACAAAAAAACGCTCCCATGATACAAGAATTTTTCGCTAACGCAGCCTGGCTCCACATCATCGTTGCAGGCGTTGCTTATTTTGCTGTTGGTGCTGTATGGTATGCACCGCAGGTGTTTGGTAAATACTGGGCTGAACAGCATAAAATTGTAATGAATGAAGAATCGAAGAAAAAAGTTCCGATGCTATTCGCTTCAACTTTTGTTCTTGGATTGCTCATGGCAACCGGAGTGGCGCTTGCGCTTTATGCAATGCAGTCGCCGGGAACATGCATGAACGGAATCAAAACCGGATTATTCCTTGGTGGTGCATTCTGCGCATTACCGATCGGAGTGAATTATCTCTACACTGCAAAACCATTCAAGCTCTGGATCATTGATGCAGGTTACCACGTGGTTGGACTTACGTTAATGGGAATTATTTTATCAGTCTGGCATTAATTTTTTGACAGCCGTGGGCTTCAGCCCGCGGTTGGAGATGAAAATGCCGACATACAACATGAGAAACGCGGGTTTAAACCCGCGTTTTTTCATGTCTTTGAATTATTCTCGACTCCTAAAGTCCGCGGGCTGAAGCCCGCGGCTGTCAAGTTTGAATCACACGCGTAAACCAATAACCAACACGTCATCAACTTGTTCAAGGTTGCCTTTCCAGCTATTGAACGTTTGCTGAAATTTTGATTGCTGCGAATTCATATCCTGTGTGGCGCTCGAAGCAATCAGTTCCATGAATTGTTTCGACATGAATTTTTTATTCTGAGGTCCGCCGAACTGATCCGCATACCCATCAGTGAAGAGATAGAACGCCTCTCCTTTTACAAGAGGAAAACGATGTGTCGCAAACATCTGTACGCTTTCTACTTCTTTTACACCACCAATAGAAAAACGATCGCCCTTGATCTGGTGAAGCTGATTTTCTTTGTAGTGATAAGCAGACCGGCTTGCACCGGAAAATTCTACAGTCCCGGCTGCTTCATCAATGCACAAAACACCAATGTCCATTCCGTCGTTTGATCCGCGCGACAAAGAATCTTTGTGAAGCGCAGTGTACATCATGCGATGCAGTTCATCAAGCAGTTCGCCCGTAGAAATTAACTTATTGCCACCAACAACCTGTTCCAGAATATTTACACCGATAACAGAAACCAACGCACCTGGAACACCATGTCCCGTGCAATCTGCGCATGCTACATACAAACGCGAACCTTCTTTGCGGAACCAATAAAAATCTCCACTTACAATATCGCGAGGCATGTATTGAATGAAAGCTTCTGACACGTTAGCAAAAAGAATTTCTTCGTCGGGTAAAACACTCTGCTGAATACGCCGTGCATAATTTATACTGTCGGTGATGTCTTTGTTCTTGACAGAAATCTCGTGGTTCTGCACTGCAAGCAGACGATTGGTTTTTTTGCGTTGAAGACTGCCATATATCACATAGCCTACAAGCACTACCAGTAATCCTGCTCCGATCATCAATGTCAGAAGCTGAAGATCCTTTTGTTTTTGCGCGGCAGTGAGATCATCAATTTCCTTCTGCTTCTTCGTAGTCTGGTACTTGGTTTCCAGTTCGCCGATCGCTCTGAGATTTTCATCGCGGTAAACAGAATCGCTAAGGTTGTGACTTAACCGAACGTAATAAAGAGCCGAATCATATTTGCCTGTTACTTCGTAAAACGTTGACTTGCCTCCGTAGAGCGAAATGAGCAGGTCGGGCCGGGGATTTTGCGCGGTGAGTTCTTCCACACGTCGTAATGCCCATCGCGCCGAATCAAGTTTCCCGAGATGTGCCGCACTGGTGGAAAAATTGGAAAGAAAGTTC
>CAYUTR010000169.1:0-10422 GCA_964447465.1 uncultured Chryseobacterium sp. | reverse complement strand
GTTCGTAAACGCGACGGACTTCCCTCCTACCAGGTTGTTTCGTTGGCAGATGATGTTCACTTCCGAATGAATTACATTGTGCGTGGCGAAGATTTGTTGCCATCGACGGCAGCACAATTGTATCTCGCAGATAAACTGAAAATGGAATCGTTCCGTAACGCGAAGTTTCTGCATCATAAACTGGAGAAAGATGATCAAGGGCATAAACTTTCTAAGACGGCCGGATCGATTTCATTGCAGTATATGCGGAAGCATAAAATGGAAGTGAGTCAGGTGTATGAGTTGTTTGCAGAGCAGTTTCTGAACACCAAAGATCAGCGGATCGAAACGTTCCCGCAGCTTTACGATCTCTTTTTTACCACATAGATTTTCTTCTCCTTTATTTGCTAGAAGGCGCAGCAAGCTGCTTTCCCACATAGCACAGATAGGGATGTATGTCTGGCAAAAAACAACGATTGTCCCTCTGTGTCCTATGTGGGGATTTCGCTTTTCGCGAAATCACTTTAGAAAACAAAACGCTTCAAATTCTTCTATGTGGTGAAATAATAGCAGCACATGCTATCTTTGGGCGTGCATCTCTTCTACCAACCTGACTTGAGTTCAGAATTGATTTCTCTCTCCGAGGATGAATCAAAACATGCTGTGCGTGTGTTGCGGTTGTCAATTGGCGATCAGGTAGAAATTGTAGATGGCAAAGGCACACGTGCTGTTGCTGAAGTTACCAGCGATCATGCAAAACGCTGCGAGCTTCGTGTTGTAAGCCGTACACGCGAAGAGTCACACAGAAAGTATCATTTACACATTGCTGTTGCTCCCACAAAAAACATTGAACGCATAGAATGGTTTTTGGAGAAAGCAACCGAGATCGGCATTGATGAAATTACATTGCTCGATTGCGAACATTCCGAACGAACAGTTGTAAAAACAGAACGATTGGAAAAAGTAGCAATCTCGGCTATGAAACAGTCGCAACAAAGCTGGTTGCCGGTGATCAATGAAATAATTTCGTTTGATGCGTTTGTGAAATCAGCGAGTGCAGACCCTTCGACTACGCTCAGGACAAGTTTGAAGTTAATTGCACATTGCGATGAAGGTGCTAAGAATCCAATTTCGTCAGTTGTCACTTCGACTACGCTCAGTCTGACAACTAAACAACGGGTGCTCGTCCTGATTGGTCCTGAGGGTGACTTTTCACCTGCAGAAATTGAAACGGCGCTTGGAAATCAATTCATCGCTATAAGTCTTGGTGAAACAAGATTGAGAACAGAAACAGCGGCATTGTACGCGGCAACGGCATTCTCTGTCCTTTCAGATCGCGATTAACTTACCTCTCGTGAAGGTCAGGAACCCACACGAATTCAGCCAGCAAACCCGGATCGTATCGATGTTCTTGTGTTCCCGAAATTCTTCCGTTCCAACGTAAACGGTCGGGATACAACAATCTCAAATCTTCATCGGTAAACTGGGTCGCAGGATCACCACCCTCGTTTGCAATTTTGTCGGAAAGATATTTCTTCGCCGATTCGCGCAATGAACTAACCGTTGCGTAATGTTCACCGAACACCTGCATCAATCGTCCCCATGTTACACTCACAGGCAGACAATCCATCACCGATTCGCGCAGGATACAATAGCTTCCGACCTTGTCGTAAATCTCCAGCTTGTTTACAAACTCGTTGTATGCTGCTAACGATTGTGCGGTGTCCTTTGCTTTCTTGATATCGGTATCGTCCCATCCGGAAGCTTCAAACATCAGACCTTCTATAATTTGTCTTCCACGTTCACGATCAGGCAGCCGGTAATTCGAATCGATGGGATTGTACGCATCTCCATAAAACGCACGAAAATATTTCTCCGGACTTTCGTAGACGAGCGACATTTCATTTACCTGTACGCTGTATTCTTCGACAAACATTTCGTGAAATTCAAATTCCGATCTACCGAGCGTATCTGTGACCGGTTTAAACCGATGCAGCGTGTGAAAGGGAATTGCGAGTTCCTGGCCATTGTTGATTCCGATAAGGCGCAGATCTTTTCCAGTGCAGTACACATTCAGGATTGAATCAATGTCGTCGGAAACTATTAATGAATCGGCATACACATTCACGACTTCCGAATTTCTTGTAGAATCAAACTCTACCAGAATCGTCGGTTCATACGGATTAGAACCGGTTGTATCGGACAATTTAAACTCGAATACTTTTGAAATTCGCAAAGATGCCATCATCGTATCCACGGGCATTCCGGCAACAAGTGTCGGTAAGCGCAGGTTGGTGTCGATGATGGTTTTCTTTTCTGAATCGCCGGCATGATCATCTGGACCGCAGGAGAAAAGAAGAATCGCTATTGCTAGGGGAAGAAGGAATCGCATAGCGTAAATCTATTCTAAAACTTCTGATTGCACTACACCTTGAAATCGAGTTGAGAAAGTTCTTTCCCCAATTCACGAATACCAACTAGAATTCTATTCACCTGCGCATCGGATGGAGTCTTGATTCCTCTGATATATTGCGCGAGCAAACTCTGATTCATTCCGATTCTTTCACTGAGCGCTTTTGCGTTTATGACTTTGTAGAATTCGAAGAATTGCGGGAGGTCCAGAACAACTTTGATGTTTGCTTTGGTGTAGACCTTCCCTTCTTCTTCGAAATGGAGATTCAAGGCTTCGAGCATGTTTCCGCGTAATTCTTTCATGTTGCCACCAACGGTTCCAATTCCATAACCATCGTTTGCTACATAAGCTGAATAACCTGTTCGCGTGCGCTCAACAATAAATTTGAATTTCTTCATATTCCAGCTTCCTTTCTGATTTTGATTTCCATTCCCTTAGCAACTTCTTTCGCGCCGTGATATGGTATTGTCAGTTTATTTGTCTTTAAATCATGCTTCATGATGATGTGACTTCCGGTTTGCCGCACTATGTACCATCCATGCCGGGACAACTCCCGAATAAACTCTCTGCTTTTCGTAAAGGTAATATATTTATTACTTGTCCAATCCGATATATTGCGCAATTTATTAACAGGAATTCGAATTCGTTAGTGCTTTAAACGTTTGTATCCGGATATAAACGCTTAACTCCATTTAACACCTCCGCGCCTGCTACTTCATTATATTTATATTTATGAAGAAAGCCTTCCGCATCAATCTCCTTCTCTCTCTTGCCGTAATTTTCGGAATTGCGATTGCGCCTTTTGTGGCTAACGGTTTTGGAGGCTTTACAAAAGGCGCAAAAGATCAGCCCCGCGCTTTTCACGATGGCGATATTATCTTCCAGACTTCACAAAGCGGACAAAGTCTTGCCGTTTCTTATGCGACGCATTCGAAATACACGCACTGCGGATTGCTTTTCAATGATGCTGGCGATTGGTATGTCTACGAAGCAATTGGTCCGGTGAAGAAAACTAAATTCAAAAACTGGATTGCTATGGGCGACAGCAACTACTACGTGGTGCGTCGACTTGCGAATTCGGATTCCATCATGACGGAAGCAACAACGAAAAAGATGCGCACTTCAGTTGATTCACGAATGGGAATCGGTTATGATTTTTATTTCGGATGGAATGATGATCTCATCTATTGCTCGGAGCTTGTGTGGAAAGCTTATCACGAAGCAACGGGACTGGAAGTTGGTCAGCCGAAGCCAATGAAGGAATACGATCTCACGCATCCTGTGGTTCAGAAGACAATGACGGAGCGGTATGGAGTAAATATGCCGTATGATACGCTGATGATTTCTCCGGGTGACGTCTTTGACTCGCCTCTTTTGACTACGGTCGCCGAGGGCATAAAGTAGTATCCTCATTTCAACTGCAAAGACGCTAAGGCGCAAAGGAAACGCAAAGAAATTTTATTTGATTTTCGTAAACTGCTCGCCTTCCTGAAATCCTTCTGACTTGACAAACTTCCGGAATTCCCTCTTCGTAGGAGAATATGGTGAAGCAATTGTATCCGAATCATTTTCCACGCATTCGTTCAATGCTTCAATTTCTTCTTGTGATGAAATGGTACCAAAGGAGAGTATTCCCTTTTCCAGTTGAACCTGTTCGACTGTCCAGTCTCCCAAGCGATACGGATAATTCAGGAATAAACGCCCCCTGAATTTTCGTGCTACCTGTCCAAACCCGAGTGAAAAAACAACCGCCTGCTCGTTCACGTGATAAAAAACATATCCGCTGCTGTCAATGGATATGGTCCTGAATCCAGTCAAACATCGATCCCATATTGTATCTCCGGATAGTGAATCACAGAAAACCATACTATCGCGGTGTATTCTCACGTCATAGTCATACTCTTTAATGATTTCATCCTTGTTGATATGAATATACACACTACCCTCTTCATTCACATAATTCCCACGATAACGCAACGGAATTTTTGAGAGATCCTTCTCTCCCGGCGGCATGGGTTCCGAAAATGTAACTGGTTCACCACATCCGATTAAAAGAAGACACAACAGGGAAATCAAGGTGGCGACTCGCATGAATCTAAATTATAGTAAAGCAATGTCAACACCGCAATTTTTTGATTCTTTAGGAGTCGTTGCATCTTAAAACTTTTCAAAACTTCGCCGTGCTCGCCGTGACGCCGTGGTAAAGCTTTGAACAGGTTTTTTCCTACCTTTACGCCATAACACACACACCTGCGTTGTATGCAGGTTAAAACGATAAATGATAAAAATTACTCTACCTGACGGCGCCGTTCGGGAATACGAAAAAGGCACCTCCGCGTTACAGATTGCTCAATCGATCAGTGAAGGACTCGCGAGAAATGTCCTCTCAGCCAAAGTAAATGGTGAAGTTTGGGATGCAACACGCCCAATCAATTCCGACTCCAGCTTACAGCTTCTTACATGGAACGATACCAGTGGTAAAGAAACCATGTGGCACTCCTCTGCTCACTTGATGGCAGAAGCGCTCGAAGTATTGTATCCCGGAGTGAAATTCGGAATTGGTCCTGCTATTGAAAACGGTTTTTACTACGATGTCGACCTGAACGGACACACGCTTTCTCCTGATGATCTTCCGAAAATCGAGAAGAAAATCATGGAGCTGGCTCAGCAGAAAAATACTTACAACCGCAAAGAGGTTTCCAAGAAAGATGCGTTGGCATTCTTCACCGAGAAAGGTGATGAATACAAACTCGATCTTTTGCAGGACCTCGAAGACGGAACGATCACATTCTACGAACAGGGAAAGTTCACTGACCTTTGTCGCGGACCGCACATTCCGAATACAGGATTTGTAAAAGCAGTGAAGTTGCTCAACATCGCAGGCGCTTACTGGCGCGGTGATGAAACGAAGAAGCAACTCACACGCATTTACGGAATCACTTTTCCGAAGCAGAAAGAGCTCGACGAATATCTCGTGATGCTGGAAGAAGCGAAGAAACGCGATCACCGTAAACTCGGTCGCGAACTCGATCTTTTCACATTCTCGGAAAAAGTTGGAATGGGATTGCCATTGTGGATGCCTGCGGGTGCTGCATTGCGCGATCGTCTTCAGCAGTTTCTCCAGAAAGCACAATTGAAAGCAGGATATCTTCCAGTGATCACTCCGCATATCGGCCACAAGCAACTTTACATTACTTCCGGTCACTATGAGAAGTATGGTAAAGATTCTTTCCAGCCGATCAAGACTCCTCAGGAAGGTGAAGAGTTCTTCCTGAAACCAATGAACTGTCCGCATCACTGCGAGATTTATAAGAGCCGTCCACGTTCGTACAAAGACCTTCCGATTCGTTTTGCTGAATTCGGAACTGTCTATCGTTACGAACAAAGCGGAGAACTTCACGGTCTCACACGTGTGCGCGGATTCACACAAGACGATGCGCATTTGTTCTGCCGACCTGAACAGGTGAAAGAAGAATTCTGCAAAGTAATCGATCTCGTATTGTACGTATTCCGTGCACTCGGATTCGAGAATTACACTGCACAGATTTCCTTGCGCGATAAAGTCGACCGTTCGAAATACATCGGCACCGATGAGAATTGGGAGAAAGCAGAACAGTCCATCATCGAGGCAGCAGCTGAGAAAGGACTTTCCACTGTAATCGAATACGGAGAGGCTGCGTTCTACGGACCGAAGCTCGACTTCATGGTGAAAGATGCGATCGGTCGTAAATGGCAGCTCGGAACTATCCAGGTAGATTACAACTTACCGGAACGTTTCGAACTCGAGTACACCGGTTCCGACAACCAGAAACACCGTCCGGTGATGATTCACCGTGCGCCGTTTGGTTCCATGGAGCGTTTCGTGGCGGTTCTCATTGAGCATTGCGCCGGGAAGTTCCCACTGTGGTTAACTCCTGAGCAGGTGGCAATACTTCCGGTAAGCGACCGTTTTAATGAGTACGCACATAGTGTATTGGAGGAGTTAAAAAATTCCGATATTCGTGGCTACGTGGATGATCGCAGTGAGAAAGTGGGAAAGAAAATCCGCGATAATGAATTGAAGAAAGTTCCTTACATGCTGATTGTTGGTGAAGAAGAAAATGCGGCACGGAGTGTGTCGGTGAGAAAGCAGGGAGAAAGTGACGGAGATAAGGGGGCGATGCCGATTGCAGAGTTCGCGAATCTCATCAACAATGAAGTGAAAGAACGACTCGAGTCGATTGCTCAGTAAGTCATTCCTCGGTACGACTTCATCATTGGCAAATCAAATGGTGGCGTCTACTCGGCCTGACAAAATATAGTGAATAAGAAATAGTACAACTCGTCAGCCTTCGACTCCGCTCAGTCTGACAAGTATCGAGAATCAAGTAGCGGAAAATTAGAAGTAGTACAAACTAAAACCGGAGGTTAACATCGCAGCTCCTTTTTTCAACCGCCCACGACCAGGTGGAGGCGGCCCACCAAAGCCGGGAGGATCACGTCCCCCATTTCCGCGAGGCCCTAGAGGTCCGCGCATCAAAGAAGATTTACACCGCATCAACGAGAAGATCCGTGACGTGACGCAGGTGCGTGTTGTAGGCGAAGGCATTGAGCCGGGTGTTTACAGCATTGCAAAGGCACTCGAAATGGCCCAGGAAGCTGGACTCGATCTTGTGGAAATTGTAGCCGGAGCAGATCCTCCTGTATGTCGCATCGTCGAGTACAAGAAGTATCTCTACGAGCAGAAGAAAAAACAGAAAGAGATCAAGTCGAAAGCGCAGAAAGTAGTGGTGAAAGAAATCCGCTTCGGTCCGCAGACAGACGATCATGATTTCAATTTCAAGAAGAATCACGCCATCCGTTTTCTCGAAGACGGAGCAAAGGTGAAAGCATACGTAATGTTCCGCGGCCGTTCAATCGTGTTCAAGGAACAGGGAGAAATCCTGTTGCTTCGTTTCGCACAAGAGCTCGAAGAGTTCGGAAAAGTTGAAGGACTTCCTCAGCTGGAAGGCAAGCGGATGCAGATGATGATTGCACCGAAGAAGAAAAAGTAGTTAGCCTCTATTGGCACTATGGTAGACCGCCCCAAAAGGCGGTCTTTCTTTTTCCCATCACCAGTCGAAATGATGTGCCGATATGCTGATATGCCGATATGCCAATTGTGTTTGGTGTTAGCAATCTCCTTTTTCGATCAAATTCAACCTTTTTTCCAATTTTCGAATCTTCAAATCTTCGAATTTTAGCAGAAATCTTGTTTTTCAGAAGAAAATACCTACTTTTGCAGCCCTTCCGGACGTTCGGGAGGATTAATAAAAAGTGCAATTATGCCGAAGATGAAAACCAATTCCAGCGCTAAGAAGAGATTCGTGGTAACTGGATCGGGGAAAATCAAGCGGAAACATGCGTTCAAGCGTCACATTCTTACAAAGAAATCGACACAGCGTAAACGTGCCCTCACCAAGTCTGGATTAGTCAGCAAGGCGGATACGAACAACGTGAAAGCGATGCTTTGTATTTAATGACGTAGAACAATTGTTCACGAGGTTTCAACCGAAGTTAAACCAGGTTATCAGTAATAAGTTTTCATTGAGAGATGAAACGCTGACAACCAAAACAAGAAAACAAAATGCCTAGAAGTGTCAATGCCGTAGCATCCCGCGCCAAGCGCAAAAAGGTGCTCAAGAGAACCAAAGGATATTATGGAGCAGCCAAGAACGTTTGGACTGTTGCTAAAAACGTCCACGAAAAAGGTCTTACCTACGCATACCGCGATCGCAAGCAGAAGAAACGCAATTTCCGCTCACTGTGGATTCAGCGTATCAATGCAGGTGTACGCGAGCATGGTTTGTCTTACTCACAGTTCATGGACCTCGTTCACAAACAAGGAATGGAACTGAACCGTAAGACACTTGCTGATCTTGCAATGAATCATCCGGTGGCTTTTAAAGCTGTTGTGGATTCGGTGAAGGTGAAATAGGTAATAGGAAATAGGCGATAGCCGATAGTAAAGAGAGCCGTTCCGAGAGGGGCGGCTTTTTTGTTGGGGGTAATTCAGTAACTTTTCAAATTCTATGAGCAACCTAACTGACCCCGACAAAAAACTCCACGCCGATATCGAAAAATACGGCTGGCACATTGTTCATGTTCTGGGAGATGAAACGGGCCCGGGATTTTCTTACTCGGTTGGTCTTTATCATACCTTCAAACATCCTGAAATAATATTCATCGGTCCGGAACAAGACATGACGCAAGTGCTCATCAATAACATTGGTGAAGATCTCAAGAGTGGAAAGTCGTTTGTTGCCAATCAGGACTATTCCGATATTCTCGATGATGTTCAATGTCGCATGCTGGAGGTGAAGAAAGAGCATTACAAAGAGTACTTCGGATATGCGCAGTGGTACTACAAGTCGGATGATTTCCCGGTATTGCAATGTGTATTTCCAACGGGGAGTGGAATATTTCCATGGGATGAGAATGCGCCGGAAGGATTTGTGAAGTTTCAACCTATTATCGGTATCAGATAAATTATTAAGAATGCTCCACGAAAGCAAAAAGACAGAAGTGAACAACTGCTGCATGAGTTCTGCTTTCTGGTGTAACGAATTGTTTTTGTTGCGCCCAAGGGCGCTTGACCACAGATTCGCAGATTACGCAGATTTCTCAGATCAAAAATGCGTTGGGTAGAAAGAATAATTTGTGCCATCTGCGTAATCTGCGAATCTGTGGCTAAGACGCCGAAGGCGGCCTCCAGTAACTTCGTTCGCACGATCAGGCAATGTGAAACGTACCTCCTACTACTTCCGAACTCTTCACTCCCCGCGTACCCAAAACGGCACACTCACTCTACACGCTTCTCCCGTCACAGTCACGAAATAAATTCCACCTGTAACACCGGCAAAATTCACTTGCACAGTATATTCGGAATCTGAGATTTCCTCGAGTATTAATTGTCCGTTGGAATTGTAGATCTGAATTACGGCTCCAACACGAATTGGTGCACCACTTAACGTTAGTGTGTGCGTTTGTGCATCGGGAACTACAGTGAACGGAATACTTTCAACCGGTTCATCAATGCTCAAGAAATCATCACAGGCGTACGGCCAGTTGGGACTTTGGTACATCCATCCGGTGCTGTCTGAATAGCAGCGCAGACCGTATCCCTGAGGAATGTCGGTGAGACACATGGTGTACGGAAAAAGATTTGCGAGGCTTCCGATCTTTTCCACGATTCGGGGATATTGAAATGTAATGCCCGACCAGTTCACCGGACTTGTCCGCAGGTAACGCAGCGTGTCGCCGTTTATGATCATGAATGAAATGCTGTCGACTACAATGCTCGATGTGTCGCAAGGTGTTCCTTCAAATTCATTCCGTAACACCCAGGTCTCCCCTGGTTGAGCGTTGAAGTTGTAAAGCACGTAATCGGCACTATCGCGGTAATAATATACAACTCCACTGTCGGCACGGGTGAATTCCAGTTGCGGAATAGTATAGCTGGTGGTCGTTTGACTCTGCTGATTATACCACTGGCGGTGAATCTGCATCTTATTGTATTGCCTGCTGTTAATCACGGTATCGCCTATGTTCTGAATACGCTCGAAGCCGTATTGAGGGAAGGGCATTGCATATATTGTTAGATCATAATACCACGTTGCTCCAGGTGCAGCCCATGACTGTCCCATTGAAGGAACTGCAGAAGCGAGGAATAGAAAAAGTAGAAGTTTCTTCATGTGGTTTGTTTTTGTTACTGCAATTTACCTGAAAATGGATGCGTTTCAAGGTGAACTTTTGTGGTTTCTGCCGTGTTCATGACCATTCGAACGATCGAATATTCGCTGGTCATACTCACTTAGAAATAAAATCACAACATACATTCAACCGTTTCGTTAATTCACTGAAGTTGCACAATCACAAAATATTCCGAACTTTTACCTGCAATGAACAGCAAACAATGAAATCTGTATTTCGTAGACAGCATCACACATGAACTCACGTGCACAACAGTTGCAGAAAGAACTCTCCCTTCTTCCCCACCCGGAAGGCGGTTT
>CAYUTR010000168.1:0-10430 GCA_964447465.1 uncultured Chryseobacterium sp. | reverse complement strand
AGATCTTCTTTGCGTTCATCAAGCATTGACTGTGAACCATTGATGATATCCTGTTTCGCAGCGATCTGAGCTTTGTACTCTTTCGTGCGCTTTTCAGCAAGCTGAATCTCGAGGTTCTGAAACTCGATCTCTTTGCTCAGGGAATCAAATTCGCGGTTGTTGCGGACTTTCCCTTGCTGACCTTCATATTTCTTAATGGATGCAACTGCGTCCTTCGAAACGTTTTTCTTTTCGTTGATTGAATCTTCCAACGACTTGATTTCGTCATTCAGGTTATTCGCGCGTGTCTGCAAGCCTGCTACTTCGTCCTCGAGATCACGAACTTCCAGTGGAAGCTCACCACGTACTGTACGGATACGGTCGATCTGTGAATCGATCTGCTGTAATTCGTAAAGTGCTTTGAGTTTCTCTTCTACCGGGATGTCCGATTTTTCGTCGGCCTTTTTCGCTTTCATGTTCATACGTGATAATTTATCGGATTCGTGATGATTTCCGTTTTACGGACTGCAAATGTAAGGACAATTTCCTTTAGTTTGTCGCTGAGCAGATCAATCGTAAACTGCTCACTTTCAAAGTGTCCCACGTCCGCAATGAGGATTTTTCCCTCCCCGTCGAAGAACTGGTGGTATTTGAAGTCCGCCGTCACGAAAGCATCGGCCCCGGCCCTCATTGCATCGCCCAAAAGGAAGCTTCCTGATCCACCGCAAATTGCCACCCTTTTTATCTGTTTTCCGGGCACTGGAGTATAGCGGATAACGGGTGCTTTCAGCATGTTTTTCACTAAACCGAGAAATTCATCCTGTCCAAGCGGAACAGGTAATTCGCCGATCATTCCGGAACCTACATTTTGCCATTCGTTGGTCATCGGGTAAAGGTCATACGCAACTTCTTCATACGGATGTGACGCACGTAATGCCTGAAGCAGTTTCCCTTCGATGTGAACCGGATAAATTATCTCAATCCGCTCTTCGGGTTCGCGCATCATTTTGCCTTTCTCTCCCACAACAGGATTGGAATTTTCATTCCCGCGATAGGTTCCATGTCCCTCGAGATTGTAACTCACGCGATCATAGTTTCCAATGAAACCTGCTCCTGCAGCCCACAATGCTTCACGCACTTTCTCTGCTGAATCAGCAGGACAAAACGTCACAAACTTTTTCAGCAATCCTGTTTTCGGAGAAAGTATTTTCGTGTTTTGCAATCCGAGAACAGAAGCGATTTTATGATTGACTCCGTGTGCAACGTTATCGAGATTCGTGTGAATCGCGTAAATAGCAACGTTGTTTTTTATAGCTGAAATCACCGTGCGCTCGATGTAGTTTTTGCCGGTGAGTTTCTTTAATCCCGAGAAAACAATCGGGTGATGAGACACCACCATGTTGCAACCCGTTTTCACTGCTTCGTCGATGATTGCTTCTGTACAATCGAGAGAAACCAGCACTCCGGTGATGTCGGTCAGCGGATTGCCAACGATAAGTCCGCAGTTGTCGTACGATTCCTGCAGCGCCGGCGGAGCAAACGATTCGAGGTGGGAGATTACTTCGGAGATTTTCATCCGGTAAAGATAGTTGGGAGATGGGAGATCGGAGACGGGAGTGGCAGCTATTTTCCGCGGGCTAAAGCCCACGGCGATCATCTCTATGATTACTGTAGAAATGTGCACGGGCTTGTATGAAGATTATATTTTGAATCAAGCCCGTGCACATCAGTCTCTAGAGACTCAAATTGATCGCCGTTGGCTTTAGCCAGCGGAGCCGAGATCACTCCCGTCTACCAACCACCATCTACAAACTTCGGCTTATCTTCGCGCCAGTGAAACTCCTTCGCACCCTCGCCTTTCCGATCACCATCCTGTACGGACTGCTTACGTGGCTCCGCAACAAGCTGTTTGATCTCGGCATTTTTCCGGTGACGGAATTCAGGGATATTCCTTTGATTGGCGTAGGAAATCTCACGGTAGGCGGCACAGGAAAAACTCCGCACGTAGAATATCTGGTGAAGTTCCTGCACGATAAATACCGACTTGCAACATTGAGTCGGGGATATGGTCGCAAGACATCTGGATTTCTGGTTGCTGAAAATTCAATGACCACATTGGAAATCGGAGATGAGCCGAAACAGTTTCGTCATCGTTTTCCAGATGATGTGGTGGTTGCAGTCGACGGAAATCGTGTGCGTGGCGTAAGAAAACTTCGCGGAAAATTTCCGGACCGGGAAGTGATTTTGCTTGATGATGCATTTCAGCACCGTAGAATTAAACCGGGTTTGCAGATATTGCTGACAGATTATTCTCAGCTGTATTACGAAGATTATATTCTGCCATCGGGTAATCTGCGTGAGAGAAGAAGCGGAGCAAAACGGGCCGACATTATAATCGTTACGAAGACTCCGGAAATGTTTTCTCCATTGGAGAGAAAGCGCATCATGAAAGAGCTGAAACCGGAAGCGTATCAGAAAATATTTTTCTCAACTATCCGATATGGAAATCTGCTTCCGCTCAGAGGTGCAGATAATACGGAAGAAATTCCACGCGAGAAATGTTTTGCAGAGGGCTACACTGTTTTCCTGATGACCGGAATTGCAAACGCACATTCTCTGGAATATTATCTCAAAGACCGCGTGAAGGAATTAATTCCGTATAAATTCCGCGACCACTATGAATTTTCTCCTGCCGATCTCTTACGTTTGCAGGAATTGTTCAAAGCGAACAAAAACGAAAAGAAAATTGTCCTGACGACTGAGAAAGACGCGATGCGTTTGGAGAAGCCGGGACTCAAAGAATACATTGGTAATTTGCCCATGTATTACATTCCGATTGAAATCGCGTTTCACGACCAGGACGCAGAAGAATTTAACCAACAGGTATTGCAATATGTACGATCGCACGCTGTCAACCGCAAAATATCTCAGTGATAAAACCAATGGCTTTGTACCTGAGACCGGAATCATTCTCGGTACAGGACTGGGCGGACTCGTTGGGGAAATCAAAGCGGAGTTTGTAATTCCTTACGATACTATTCCTGATTTTCCTGTCTCAACTGTTGAAGGGCATTCCGGAAAATTGATCTTCGGAAAACTCAGTGGGAAAAATGTTGTTGCTATGCAGGGACGTTTTCATTATTACGAAGGATACAATCTTCAGGAAGTAACGTATCCTGTTCGTGTAATGAAACATCTCGGAATAAAACGACTTTTTGTTTCGAATGCATCCGGTGGAGTGAATCCAACTTTCGAAATCGGCGATCTGATGCTGATCACAGATCACATCAATCTTTTTCCGGGAAATCCATTGATCGGAGCGAATGATAAACGTTTCGGTCCACGCTTTCCGGATATGAGTGAAGCGTATGACAAGTCGCTCATCAAACTCGCTGAAAAAGTTGCAGCGTCACAGAATGTGAAAGTGGTGCATGGTGTTTATGCAGGTCTTACCGGTCCAACATTTGAAACACCTTCTGAGTACAAGTACGTTCGCGTTCTCGGCGCCGACACTGTTGGAATGAGCACAGTTCCGGAAGTAATCGTGGCACGTCACATGAGCATTCCTTGTTTCGCAGTTTCCATCATCACTGATCTCGGTGTTCCCGGAAAAATCGTGGAAGTAACGCATGAAGATGTGCAGCATGTTGCTTCAATTGCCGAGAAGAAGATGACCAGGATTATCGCAGAGATGATCAATCAACTCTAGGCTGCCCTTCGACAGGCTCAGGATAAATCTGCGACGCTTTACACGGAGGCACGGCGAAACGGAGTGGTGTCGGGATCCCAATCCCGACACAAACTGAGGCCGTGTCAGGATACGATCCTGACACCACGAGTTCGCCGTGCCTCCGTGTAAAGCGCCGCAGGCAACCAACAAATTCGTATCTTCGGTACACAATCATCCATCATGAAAAAACTTTACTTTCTGCTTTTGGCGCTTACTCCTGTTGTTGTAAACGCACAGACTTACGCTTCCCAGAATATTAACCTTATGGGTCACTGGTGGAATCCAACTCAGGATCCTGAACCGGTTTATGGAATCCAATATCAGGGAATTTCGGGATGGTACCAGCAATCGCTGAACAAAGAGTATGCGATTCTTGGAGCTTCAGACGGAACGTTTTTCATTGATGTCACTAATCCGGCTTTACCTGTTCAGTGCGATTTTGTTCCTGCAGCGCACGGCGACCTGATCTGGCATGAAATCCAAACTTACCAGAACTATGCATACATCGTTTCTGATGATGGCGCACCGAATACATTCATCATTGTGGATCTAAGCTACCTCCCGGATTCTGTTCATGTAGAACGCAACGATAATGTCATATTCGAACGTTGCCATACGATTTTCGTTGAGGGATCAACACTATGGTGCGGAAGTGTTACTGGCGACAACAATTCTTTCTTTTATTCGATGGCGTGTTATGACCTTTCAGTTGACCCTACAACGCCAACACTGATCCGTTCACTGAACCAGGATTATTCAACTCCAGGAAGTGTTCACGATATGTTCGTGAGCAACGACACGGTGTACGCGTCCGGTGGTTACGACGGACTGTTTATTTTCAAACACAACGCTACGTTCCAACAGATCGGAATCATGACATCATATCCCGAAAGCGGATACAATCACAGCAGCGCATTGACTTCAGACGGAAATACACTCATCTTCATGGATGAAGTTCCCGCGGGTCGTGGAATAAAATCACTGGATGTTTCGAGCATGGGAAATCTTACGATCAATCAGGTGTTCCGTTCGAATCTGGGCAATACACCCCACAATCCATATGTGATCGGTAATGATATTCTGATCGGTGCCAACTACACAGATGGCTTGCAGATCTTCAACATCAGTAATCCTTCTGCGATTTACCGCAGTGGTTATTTTGATACGGATACATTGATCAATTTTCCGAATTACTCACAGGCGTACCATGGTTGTTGGGGAGCGTACACAGAACTTCCTTCGGGTTTGTTGCTTGCTTCAGATATGCAGAACGGTTTGTTCATCCTTGACATAACAAGTGCAATGACAGGAACTGCGAACATCAATGAGCCATCAGTTTCATTGAGCGCATTCCCGAATCCATTTAGTTCTGATTTCTTTGTGAACATGAGTACTACGCGTTCACAAAGTGTCACTTGGTCCGTATATGATGCTTCAGGAAGAGCAGTTCTTTCTGCAACGGAATATGTTCCAGCAGGTCCGGTAATTCTCGAAATTCCAGCGGCTGAATTGGCAAAAGGAATTTATTCGGTGACTGTTGCCGGTGAGGAGATGACTTCCACGGTGAAGCTGATCAAACAGTAAGCTTTCTGGTCGTGACGGATGAGGTGGTGTCAGGATCGTATCCTGACACGGCCGAGATCTCGTGTCAGGATTACGTCACGCGCCACGACTGCGGCACGCGTTGGGATTAGGATCCCGACACCACCGGTCAATTCATGATTATTTATTGACGAATTGCATCAATGCGCATGTGCGTGCTTTGTCTAAATTTGTCCATACTTCATCTCAATTTCCCTAATCACATGAGTAAACGTTTCCTCATTCTACTACTTGCTGTTATCGGTTTCGGCAAAGTTCATGCTCAATATCTTCCCGGTGATACGATCGAAATCCAGACGTTCACGTTTGGTTCTCCGCAGGACACTTGGTTCATGTTTCCTTCCGACACGATGCGCTACGAGAAGATCATCATGAAGTATAAACTCAAATGCAATCCAGCGCAAAGTCCGGCATGCGGAGAGTGGGATTATCTCACGAACACATACGTGTACGATCACACCGGATTGTTGGATTCCTCCATCGTCATTCAACCAATGTTGACTGTGAATGGTGGAACTCCTGACAGCATTGCATATTCACTATCGCCAACATTCACTTACGATACTGCGTTCCAGTATTTCATTGTGCATTCGGACACAAGTTCGCTGGTGAATTCAACAGTTGGTAGCGGACTTATTGCAACTGCTGCTCCGTTTGGTGCTTCACTACCGGTTTCGAGAAGTCAGTTTTTGTGGACTGCTTCTGAATTGACAACTGCAGGTGTACTTGCGGGAGATGTTACAGGACTTCAGTTTTACATTCAGTCACTTGGCGGACAAATGCGCAACATGACGATTCGCATGCAGGCAACCACGTTGGATTCGCTGACGAATGCAACGTTCACAACATCCGGATTCACGACGGTGTATTCTCAGAACACACAATTTCCGGCAACAGGTTGGAACAGTTTGCAATTTACTACGGCGTTCAACTGGGACGGAATTTCGAATGTGCTCGTGGAAATTGTTTATGACAATCTTCAGAACCTGACTGACAATGTTGTTGGAGCAGATTCAACAAGCGCGTTCAAATCTGGTCTTGTAAATTCTCACGCAGATCGTGCAGTAAGTGCACAGCCGGGTGGACACATTGACCTTCCACTGAATGCAGGTGTAGCAGCAATTGATTCTTTCATCACGGTTTCATTCTGGTCCTTTGGTGATCCGAACATGCAGCCACAGGACGGAACTTGTTTCGAAGCAACAGATTCTCTTGGACAACGAGTGATTAATGTGCACGGTCCGTGGAGCAACAGCAATGTATACTGGGATGCTGGCAACTCTGGCGGTGGATCATATGATCGCATCAACAAAGCAGCAACTGTTCCGGAAACTGAAGGTCAGTGGAATTACTGGTCATTCACGAAAGATGTTTCTACCGGGTCAATGAAAATTTATCTGAACGGTGTGCAGTGGCATCAGGGTACTGCAGCGACTCGCACCATGGGTGGAATCAAAACATTCCGTCTTGAACAGGGGCGTTGGGGCGGTTCTCAGTCATACGCAGGCCGTATGGATGAATTCACCGTGTTCAATAAAGTGTTAACTCCAGCGGAAATTGTTTCGTACATGAATCAACCAATTACTCCGGCAGATACAAACTTCAGCAACCTCGTTCTGCATTTCAAGTTTGATGATGGAAACAATTCTACGGTTGTTGATTCTGCGTCCGGATTGCATGGTCCAGGTGTATTGAGCGGTGTTCAGAACGCTTTGAAACCATCAGATGAAATTGTTTGGTTCGATGAAACAAAAGTTCGTCCGCAAGTAATATTTGAACAAGGCGTGTACACTTCTTACGTTGATTCGATCTCGGTAATTGATTCAACACTGAATATTCCTTTCCAGGTGATTGCTTTCAACGATTCAATTTTCAATCCGGGAATTGCAACCGATACAATTGTTGGATGGCCGGTTGCCGCAAATAGTTCGGCAGACAGCACAATCTATCAGGCATCATACGATTACTTCAACGTATTTCCTGAAGTGATCCGTTACGAAATGGCACGTTACATTACTCCTTACGGAAACGGGTTGAGTCTCGGAACGGGCTGGACATGGACATTCGATGTAAGTGACTACGTAACCTTGCTTCATGATTCAGTACACCTTGCTGCCGGCAACTGGCAGGAATTGCTCGATGTAAAATTCCTAATGATCGTTGGAACGCCTCCGCGTGATGTCATCAGCATTGAGAATGTTTACACGGGCAACTTCGATTATGGTCACACGAATAATCCGATTGAAAGTCACCTCGTACCAATGACCACAAACGTTCCTGCGAATGCTGCAGGTGCTCGTTGGAAGTCGCGCGTTACAGGACACGGAATGGACACACCATCGAATTGCGCAGAGTTCTGTCCGAAGAATCATTACTACTATGTCGACAGCGTATTGCAGTTCACGCAACTCGTTTGGCGCGACAACTGCGATGTGAATCCGTTGTATCCACAAGGAGGAACATGGGTGTATGATCGTGCCAACTGGTGTCCGGGAGCAGAAGTATGGACGTATGATTTTGAAATGACGCCATATGTGGTGCCGGGTCAACCAGCAGAACTCGATCACAATGTTCAGGCATACACTAACAATGGTGAGTGGAGTTACTACCAGATCGAAGATCAGATGGTGTATTACTCTGCGCCGAACTTCACGCTGGATGTTTCTCTCGAGAATATTATTTCTCCGACAACGGATCAGATGTGGGCGCGTAAAAATGCAATTTGTATGAATCCTGTTATCGTCATCAGGAACACCGGTTCAACGACTCTCACATCTGTGACTGTTTCATACGGAATGGGCGGACCAACCAACACATTCACATGGACCGGTTCATTGGCGTTCCTCGATACGGCTTGGGTAACGCTTCCTCCGTTCACATGGGTGACAGCAGCATCGAATTTCGTAGTAACACTCAGCGCACCGAATGGTGGAACGGATCAATATGCGTTCAATAACTCGCGCACGAACGCATTCACGTATCCGCTGGTGATGCCGGCGATATTCGTGATTGAATTCAAAACGAATAACAATTGGTACGAGAACGGGTATGAGTTGAGAAACAGCGCAGGAGTTATCGTTCATTCAAGAAATGGCGCTACGCCGAACACGTTCTACAGGGATACGTTGACATTGCCTTACGATTGTTATGAATTCCGTATGTGGGATACAGGCGAAGACGGCTTAGCGTGGTGGGCGAATACGGCGCAAGGAAGTGGAGTAATTCGTTTCAAGAGTTCTCTCAGCGCAATTATTCTGAAAAATTTCGGTACCGATTTCGGTGGAGAAGTGTACTGCCAGTTTACAGTCGGAATGACGAATACGATTGAGGATAATCCGGTGAGCGATCAGAACTCGCTGAATGTTTATCCGAATCCAACAGACGGTCACGTGATGATGAACTTTGATCTTACGAAACAGGAAGACGGAGTGATTGAAGTGTATGATCTCGTTGGAAATGTTGTGTACTCATATGCGTTCAAAGGCACAGCGATTGGAAGTCACGAAGCTGATTTGTCATTCCTGAGTGATGGAATGTATGTGGTGACGCTGGTGACGGCAGAGCAGAGGATTACGAAGAAACTTCTGATCAATTAGAGAATATCCAGTGAGAACTTGTTCTTAATCCCGGGCTGAAGGTCTTCGGGTTCAAAGAGAATTTGTTTCTAATCCGAAGGCCGAAGGTTCGGTTTCAAAGAAAACTTGTTACTAATCCGTGGGCTGAAGCCCACGGTTATCGCTTCTCTCGCTGGGGAGGGGGAAGTGCAGGCTTCGCCTGAGCATTATGTTTTACTCAATAGTGTATTTTCTAATTGTACCCTCATGCTCCTTCAGAAGTTGATCACACTCTTGTTGAAAGGTAATTTTTGTATGGTGCCGTTTCTGGAGTTCAATGTAATTTCTAGTCCGACCTACCAATGCGTCACTCACGCTAAACACACTGAAGCTGTCGGCCCATTGAAATTTGTCGGGTAGAGCCTTGTTGGAATTTATCCAGTGCGAGCAACTCCCCTTTATCCGCTGGCCGATGTCTGAGGGTGCCATTTTATGGTTAGCAAGAAAGAGCAGGTGAACATGATCGGGCATGCCATTAATGTTTAAGGGCACGCATTCTATTTCCTGCAATTTGTCCCGCATGAAATCATAAATCGGTTTTTCATTTTCAATTTTAATTAGCGGCGCTCTGTACTTTGTTACAAAAACCATGTGTAACCAAATTCTGGAAAAGGAACTCATAAAATGTTTTTTTGCAAATGTGAGAATCGGTTCGAGAATCCGCATCATAATAAACGTTTACAATCGTTTAAGTGATGTGTCACGTTTTCAAGGACGGCGAAGCCGTCCTTGCCCCCCTCTACTCATGAAGTGAAGCGATAACCGTGGGCTTCAGCCCACGGAGATAACACTTCGGTCAATGGAGATAACACTTCCGGAATTGTACACTTCGCATTACACCCTCCAAGGGTTAAACCCTTGCAGCCTTAGTTTTCTTGGCTAAAATTCTTAGCTATCCGTTAAATACCTTGTCATCCGTATAGCGTGAATCTAGCTTTACCCAAAAGAAGGGGAAGCTATGATCGCGAATAACAACATCTGGGATAACCAAACATTTCACGGGCGCGGTGCGCAGATCAATCCTCACAACCGTTTCTTCAAAGAGGAGCGGGTGATGGAACATATCGAGGTCATTGATGAGCCCATGTTACTCGATGACAAAACGGAATACTTACAGACGTTTCCGAAAACCATTATCAACAAAGTCGATAGTCCGGACCTGATGAATCTTTCACTGAATCCGTACCAAGGTTGTGAACATGGTTGTGTGTATTGCTATGCGAGAAACACACACGAGTTCTGGGGATACAGCGCGGGACTCGATTTCGAACGAAAAGTTATCGTGAAGATGAACGCTGCGGAATTGCTGGAGAAGGAGTTGAGCAATCCACGTCACAAGGCTGAGCCGATGATGTTCTCCGGAAATACGGATTGTTATCAGCCGATTGAACGCAAACTGCAGCTCACACGGAAAATGCTGGAGGTGTTGTTGAAGTACAAACACCCAGCCGCGATGATCACAAAAAACTCTTTGATTTGTCGCGACATTGATATTCTTGCCGACA
>CAYUTR010000167.1:0-10445 GCA_964447465.1 uncultured Chryseobacterium sp. | reverse complement strand
AAAGATATAGCGGAAGATTCCACGGAGAAATACATCCAACTACTCCGATCGGCATGCGCATGGTGTAATTGACTGCTGTGTCTTCCGTGACGTGTGATTCAGCAGCAAAATGCATAATTCCGGTTGCGAAAAATTCAAGATTGGAAACCGCGCGTGGAATATCGACGATGCTTGCGGTGTGAACAGACTTTCCGTTGTCTTTCGATTCTGCTTTCACGTAGGCCTCCATATCACGTTCGATGATGGAAGCGATTTTGAGCATGACCTTCGCACGTTTTTCAACCGGTGTTACAGACCACGTTGGAAATGCGGCCTTCGCTGCATCAACCGCGAGCTGCACATCTTTTGCATCCGAATCAGGAATGAGGGAATATACTTTTCCCGTTGCAGGATGAAAGTTGTCGATGTAGCTACCGCCAATTGGGGCGAGGAGTTGACCGTTGATGTAGTTCTGAAGTTTTTCCATGTACGCCGCAAATTTACGCTTAAAATTAACCACATAGAATCATAGAAACTTAGTTCGAAACTTGCTAAGCGTGACGCCTTGAGGCGTCCGGCATAGCTCACATTAGGGTCCACGTCTCTCATGTGCGCTATGTCGGATGCGCTAGCGCATCACTCTTTTTAGCAAAAGTCTACCTTTCTATGATTCTATGTGGTTAAAATCTTATGCCAACGACCAACACATCATCCACCTGCTCAAGATTGCCTCTCCAGAGCGTAAACTCATTCTGCAGATGATTTTTCTGCGCATCCATAGGTTGGCTGCTGATCGCTGAGAGCTTTTCCAGCAATTTCGCGCGACGGTATTTTTTTCCTTTCTCTCCACCAAACTGATCGGCGAATCCGTCCGTGAAAACGTACAGAACATCTCCTTCAGTCAGCTGCAACAGGTGATTAGAAAACGGTTGCATACGTTCACCGATACCCACGGGCATTTTATCGCCTTCGCAATCTGCAACGCCGACCTTGCCGATGACTACAGGAGAGTTATTCGCTCCTGCATACTGGACGGTTCTGTTTTTGATGTCAATCGAGAGCAAGACTGCGTCCATCCCGTCTTGTCCGCCATCCTGTGAAATATTCGCGATGAGTTTATCACGTACAAAATCCAGGATCGCAGCGGGATCTGTCATCTTTCTTTCTGCAATCGCCTCGTTTAGGAACGAAATGTTCAGCAAGCTCATGAACGCGCCGGGAACGCCATGGCCGGTACAATCGCAAATGGCAACGAAAAATTTATCGCCTTGTGCGCTCGCCCAATAGAAATCACCGGAGACAATATCCTTCGGCTGGAATAAAACAAAATGATCCTTCAGGTGAGCGATGAGAAAATTTTCCTGCGCGAGAAGTGTGTACTGAATTCGTTTCGCGTAGTTAATACTATCGAACACCTCCTTACTCTTTTCCTCCACCAGAACTTTCTGCCGTTCGATAATTGTTTTCTGCTTGCGGATGATGCGAAGTCGGGTGAATAGAAAAAGAGAGAAAATCGTGACCACCACCAGGAGCGCAGAAACACCGATGATCCACACTACACGTCGTTTGTCCGCCTCATCATTAATGGCATCTTTTTTCTCCTGCTCTTTTGCCAACTCAATCTTCTCTTTCTCAAATTTATAGTTCATCTCGAGTTTGTCGGCATTACGGTTTGCTTCTTCCATATTAATAGAATCGCTCAACTCCGAAAAGAAACGGAATGCATCGAGTGCATCCTTGTATCGACTGGTTGTATCGTACAAACTTGTAAGTTGGTCCCAAATGGTTCTCGTAAGATCAAGCGTGCCCAGCGCCCGGGAAATCGTGTCGGCCTCAAGCAAATCCCTCTCCGCTTCTTTGAATTCTCCCAGATTAATTTTTAATTGGCCCAAAGAAGCAAGCGACGAGACAATTCCACGCCTGTCATTTATACTTCTGCGCAAGTCGAGGCTCGCATTGAAATAATAAAGCGCACTATCAGAATTTTTCATTCTGTTGTGCACCTGACCGATATTCAGCAGACAGATTCCCTCTCCACGCTTGTCGTTTGTGCTTCTCTTCAGAATTAACGCCTCGCGATAATACATGAATGCTTTGTCATACTCCTTCAGCTGATCGTAAGTTGCTCCGATGTTAATCAGTGTACTGCTGATCGCTTTATTATCACCCAGTGCTCTTTTAATCCCTAGAGTTGTGAGATAACATTCCAACGCTTTGGTGAAATTCTGTTGACTGGCATACACAATTCCCATATTATTATACGCCTGGGAAATTCCCTTCTGATCATTGATTTTCTGGAACACATCCAGTGCTGCGTAATTCACGTTCAACGCCTGCGTGTAGTTTCCCACGTACCAATAACTCGCACCCATATCAATATTGGCGGTTCCGATTGCCCGATTAAACTGAAGCTTCGTGGCAAGATCCAATGCCTGCTGGGCATAAATAATTGCAGTGTCGTAAACCCCGGCCTGAGAAGCTATTTTTCCGAGACGCAGCAAAGAGTTAACGCGATTCGTATCCTGCGGTAATGTTTTGAGCGTAGCTACTAAAGAATCCTTATCTCCCAGTGCCGATTGCGCAGATGCACTACGCGCGAAACACAGGGTCAAAATGAAGAGGACAACAACACTTATGCGGGTCATGTGTGAATACAATTTACCACTTCTTATTGAATCCTGATGCCGATGATACACACGTCGTCGATCTGCTCCAATTTTCCGCGCCATGAAGTGAAAGAAGCTTCAAGTTGCTTCTGTTGTTCAGCCAATGACAAATGAGCTTGTTGCGTGAGAAGCGTTTTCAGTCCGTTGCGCTTCATTTTTTTTCCTCGTGCACCACCGAACTGATCGGCGTAACCATCTGTGGCGAGATAAACCATTTCTCCCTTATTCGCCTCAAGTTTGTGCAGCACATACGAATCCGTGCGCTCTCCGATTCCAACCGGCATTTTGTCGGAGGTACAATCTATAGCTTCGGCATTGCGCACAATAATAGGCGCGTTGTTTGCCCCTGCGTAGGTAATCGTACTTGACTTCTTTTCGATGCGCAACAGGATTCCATCCATTCCGTCCTGTCCACCTTGCTGGGAAATATTTGCGATCAATTGTTTACGAACGTGTTCGAAAATCAGGTTCGGCTCAACGATTTTCTTTTCGTTGATCGCTTCATTCAGGAAAGTGGTGTTCAGCAAACTCATAAACGCGCCGGGCACACCATGACCTGTTGAGTCGCATACTGCGATGTAGAAAGAATCGGCTGTGTCCATTGCCCAATAGAAATCGCCGCTGACAATATCTTTCGGCAGGTACAACACGAAGTGGTCTCCTAAGCCTTTTATCAGCAGTTCATCATGCGCAAGCAAAGAATGCTGAATGCGTTTTGCGTACGTAATGCTGTCGGTGATTTCCTTCTGCTTTTCTTCGAGCTGTTTATAGGAGTCCTGAAGTTTGTCCTCTGTTTCTTTGCGAAACACAACTTCGTTTTTGAATCGTTGGTTCCAGGCGAGCGTGCCGATGATCAGAAGCAACGCACCGCAGCCCCACATGGCGCTGGCTCCCGGCCAATGCATGAGGCGGAAACACAATCCCAGAAAAATTCCGCCGAGCCCAAGGGAAACGCCAAGACTCAGCAGGAACGAGTCGCGTATGGAATGGCTGTAAACTTTCCACTTTTCATACTTGTTCTTGATGGATAATGTGCCATAAGTAAAGGTGAACAGTAACACTCCCACAAGCAACTCCTTTTCGGCACCTGGAATTTTCCTGATGCCACTAAACACTGAGATGCCTATCAAGATCAACGAAATTGCAAGTACAATGTTGGTAATTGTCTTTCGTTTGCCGGCAGGTAACGCAAACGCGAGCAAAGCCGGTCCGATAAAAGTAGCGCTCACACTCAACAGCAACGGTGCTACCCACACGTATGGTAACCCATCTGCAATCATCAGTGCATAGAACGAAATACCGAAGACTATCGGACCAAGTATCGTCAACCACAGTGCCAGTCGTTTCATGGATTGTAGTTTTGACTACTATTCTGCTTCCGCGAATCGTAATGCATCCTGTTTATCTGTTGCTGCTGCGCCTCGATGATCATTCTATCCCGCCTTCCGTTACCGGAAACGATTATGATGGTGACAACAACACCTCCGACAAGAAAAAATCCGACAACACCAACAATCACCCATACACTGCCGCGTTGGCTTTCTGAATTCTGCTTCTCAAGTTCATTTTCCAGACGTGCAAGTTCCATGTCCATCTTCTCCGCTTCGTATTGAATCTGCAACTCCAGAAGATGCTGCGCATTATTTTCGTTGTAGATCGAATCGCTGTAGGTTTTATAACGCACATATGATTCGTACGCCGACTTGTAATCACCTCGTGCAGCGTAATCATCGGAAAGCTGTTTGTATAAATCAGCAAGAGCATCAACATAACCATCATCCTGTGCAATTGATGCCATTTCGTTGTGCCACTTAATTGCATTCGCGATGTCGCCTTTCGCACGATACATATTGCCAACGTTTATTCCGGCGTCAACCATCATCACCTTGTCGCTTAACTTTTCTGCGATCGAGTACGATACATTGTACGCCCACATTGCGCTGTCTTTATTTCCGAGATTTTCGTAACACACTCCGGAATTATTCAGTGCCTGCGCTTCGAGTAAATAATCTCCGAGCTCGCGTGCAATTTCTGCAGTGCGATTACAAAACGATCGCGCGTTTTCATTCAGCCCTTGCGCAAGATATAATCCACCGATGTTAAGACACACCATCGCAAGACGTTCATCGTCGCCTGTAGTTTCGAGAATGCCCATGGCCTTCTGGTAATTCTCCATCGCTTCCGCGGTATTGCCCATATCGGTGTAAATATTTCCGATGTTGATGCAACTTTTTGCAACACCATTCTTATCGCCTATCTGTTCACGCAATTGCAAAGCCTGCAGATGTGCACTCAACGCTTCGGGTAAATTTCCGCTACGGTAATGGATAACTCCGATTGTAGATTGTGAAGTTGCTTTACCCCGGGGAAAGTTCAGCTTAGCAGAAAGTTCAAGCGCTTCGTTCGAATAATCCATCGCTTCCGACGGACTTTCCACGCGCAGCATCCAGGCGATTGCTAAAAGTGTGTTTACCCGATTCGTGTCCTGGGGCTGCTCCGCAAGAACGGTCTTGATGCTATCTGCTTCCGCGTTCTGCGCCCATGAAAATTGAGCAGTCGAAAGCAGCCAAATCAGCGTAAAAACGAAGGTCGCGCGGTTGTTCACGGTTGGTAAAGCTAGTTAAGTATTGGATGTTTCGCACGCGTTCAAACCTGACTAAAATCATCCAAATTATTCTGTTTTTAGACAATTGCCTGACACATACGGAGCGCCATTGGGGGAAATTTGCTCAGCAAACACAATTTGTGCAGAAGATAGCCTTAGTCGTTTTATCCCACAACAGTTTTGATGTGCAGGATGTTGGACGTTTTCATATTCATGAAGACCGTTTGGCTGATGCGTTACAACGTGTGAAGGATTCATGTGCGATTGATGAGCTCATGTATCTATCAACCTGTAACCGCGTCGAGTTCACTGTTGTTTCTTCAAACGAATACAATACCGAATTTCTCACAGCATTTTTTGTTGCGTTGCTCGATGAAGAACGCGCGGAAGATATTGCGCTTGCAATCAAACATGCGGTTGTGCACGTTGGTGAAGCCGCTCTTCGTCATTCATGTGAAGTTGCTGCATCACTCGATTCACTTGTTGTAGGTGAACGTGAAATTATCACGCAGTACCGCAACGCGTATGAGAAATGCCGCGCACTTGCATTGACCGGCGATACGATTCGTGTGCTCGTGAAGAAAACAATTGAGACAGCGAAAATCATTTATACTGAAACTGATATTGCGAAGAATCCTGTTTCTGTAGTTTCATTGGCGTATCGCAAACTGAGAGCATTGCAGGTTCCGCTCGACGCACGTTTCATTCTGATTGGCTCAGGCGTTACGAACACTGCGATGGCGCGTTACCTGAAAAAACACGGCTACACAAATTTTGCAGTGTTCAATCGCACGTTAACGAACGCACACAAATTGGCTGTGGAACTCGGTGGTAGCGCTTACGAGTTGTCCGTGCTTGAAAAATATTCTGAAGGATTTGATGTGATCGTTACCTGCACCGCGAGTGAAGGAACTGTAATCACTGAAAAAATATATCGCTCGTTAGTTGCCGAAGATCGCAAACGCAAAGTCGTAATTGATCTTGCAGTTCCGAACGATCTTGATCCGGCAATTCTAAGCAACTGGGATGTGAACCTTATTGCGGTGAATAACCTCAACGACGTTGCAAAAGAAAATCTGCGTGAGCGTGGCAAGTCGGTGAACGACTGTTATGCAATCATTGAAAATGCAATTGTGGAGTTCCGCTCACAGTTCCGTATGCGTCAGGTAGAAATTGCAATGCAGTCGGTGCCGGAGAAAGTGAAAGAGATCCGCAACACAGCAGTGAATTCTGTTTTCGCCGATGAAATTTCTCAGCTCGATGCCAATTCGAAAGAAGTGCTCGAGAAGGTGATGAGCTATATGGAGAAGAAATATATTTCTGTGCCGATGAAGATGGCCAGAGAAATTATTACCGCAGAAGCGCACGTGAAATAATGTCAAAGCAAAGTTAGCCGCTGATTTCGCAGATGGCGCTGATCTGCTGTTTGCTAAAATAATTTTAAGTTCGCTGGGTTTAAAAGAATTACAAAGCGAGCTTTGATGATTTCAAGTTCATGTTTATCACGATCAAGCTTGTCAAAGCTTAATTCATTTAGCAAACAAAAGATGTCAAAATTTATTTTTGGGTTTTTAATCTGCGACATCAGCGTAATCAGCGGCAAAGAAGCAAAGGAATATTGAGGAGGACAAGTTTCCCCAACAAGCTACAACGATGTCACCAATGCCTAGCGAAGTCACCGATTTCAACATTTAGATTTGGAACGTAAAATCACAATAGCATCCCGTGGAAGTGAACTTGCGTTATGGCAAGCAGAATTTGTGCAGACGCAATTGAAAGAGATCGGGATCGAGTCGGACATTCATATCATCAAGACACAAGGCGATAAGATTCAGCATCTCAGCTTAGATAAACTCGAAGGCAAAGGTTTCTTCACGAAAGAAATTGAAGAAGCATTGCTGGCGAAAGAAGCGGATCTCGCTGTGCATTCACATAAAGATCTGCCGACTGAATCTCCGGAAGGATTAGTTGTTGCTGCGGTTTCTTACAGGGAAAATCCGGGAGAATTGCTGATCATCCGTAAAGAATCCATTGACAACAAAAAGAAATTTCATCTCAAGGCGAATGCAGTTGTCGGTACTTCTTCCGCGAGAAGAAAAACGCAGCTGCTTGCTTATCGTCCGGATGTAGAACTGAAAGATATCCGCGGCAATGTTCCGACACGCGTTGAGAAATTGCGTCGTGGAGAATTTGATGCCATTCTGCTCGCAGCAGCAGGAGTTGAGCGATTGAATATTCCGCTGGATGAATTTCACGTAGAACGTCCGGGAACAACGGAATTTATTCCTGCGCCGGCGCAAGGTGTACTCGCCTTGCAGACTCGCGAAGAAGATCATGAACTGATTGCTGCGTTGCAGAAGATTCATCATCCTGATGTGCAGGAATGTATTGCAGTAGAACGTAAAATCCTGAATCTCTTTCAGGGAGGTTGTCAGATGCCGCTTGGTGCGTATTGTGAAAAGGAAGACGATACATTCCGCGTATGGACGGTGATGTCTGACGAATGGAATACGCCTTTGCGTACGCTGTACAATGAGAGCACAGATCCTGGCGTATTGCCACTGCGCATTGTAAACAAGTTGCGGGCCTTCAAGCCGGTTTCGGTTTACATCACACGAGATATACGTGAGAACGATTTCTTCTTTCAGGTCCTGAAAGCAAACGGTTGTGAAGTTCACGGACTTGCACTCATCGATACACAACGCATCATCGCGAAGAAAATTCCGGTGGCCGATTGGATTTTCTTTTCGAGTAAACATGCGGTGCGTCATTTCCTCGGACAAACGAAAGTTGAACCGGGAGTAAAACTCGCCGCAGTTGGAAAAGGAACTTCGGATGAATTGCGCAAGTTTAACCTGCGTGCCGATTTCATTGGAGGAACTGCGGACACGCGCATCATCGCGAAACAATTCGGCGCGGTTGCAGGAAGATCAACTGTTCTTTTTCCACAGGCGAGAGGCAGCATGAAAACGGTGCAGCAGCAATTGCCAACCGTGAAAGTGATTGACCTGATTGTGTACGAAACTTTGTCGCGACCGGCGAATGATATTCCTGCGTGCGATGTGATGGTATTTACCAGTCCGTCGAACATTGAAGCGTTTTTCAAAACGAATAGGATTTCAAAAACGCAGAAAGTGGTGGCAATGGGTCATGCAAGCGGAAGTGCGCTGAAGGAAAAGGGAATTGTGAGTTTCGTTACACCGGGAAGTTTTGATGATGCGGGATTGGTGAGGGCGGTGATGGGCATGGCTGTACTCGATACGAAGTAATATTTCAACCACATAGTTACATAGACACATAGAATGAACATAAGACCTCGCCGCACCCGCAAAACCACCATCTCCCGTAACATGGTTGCAGAAACACGTCTGAACAAAGACATGTTTGTGTATCCGTATTTCGTGACGCACGGAAGTAATGTGAAGAATCCCATTAAGGCCATGCCGGGAATCAATCACTTCTCGGTTGACATGCTGCTCGCAGATGTAAAAATTGGACTGAAGCATGGAATCAACAAGGTTCTTCTTTTCGGAGTTGGTGAAGAAAAAACGGAAGATGGTTCTTCATCACACTCGCACAAGAGCATTGTTCCAATTGCTGTTGAAGCGTTGAAAGAAGCGTTCGGTGACAACATTTATGTGATTACTGATGTGTGCGTTTGTTCGTACACTTCACACGGTCATTGCGGAATTCTCGAAGACGGATATGTAGACAACGACAAGTCGGTTGATCTTCTTTGCAAAATGGCTTTGTCCCATGCACGCGCGGGCGCAGATATGGTTGCACCATCAGACATGATGGACGGACGCATTGGTGCAATACGCGAAACACTTGATGACAACGGATTTGAGAATACCGGAATCATGTCGTACGCCGTGAAGTTTGCTTCTGCATATTATGGTCCCTTCCGTGAAGCTGCCGATTCTTCTCCGCAGTCGGGCGACCGCAAAGCGTACCAGATGGATCCGCGTAACGGAAATGAAACTATTCGTGAAGCATTGCACGATGAAGACGAAGGTGCAGACATCATCATGGTGAAGCCGGCACTCGCTTATCTCGATATTATCCGTCGTGTGAAAGAAGCAACATTACTTCCGCTTGCGTGTTACAATGTTTCCGGAGAATACAGCATGGTGAAATGTGCCGCGGAACAAGGATTGATCGATGAACAGAAAATCGTGATGGAAAATATGACGGCGTTTGCAAGAGCGGGTTGTGATATTATCATTACGTATCATGCACGCGATATCGTAGAGAAAAGTTGGCTATAGTTGTGAAAAGTCAGTGCGCTTTTTTATATTTGAGAAACGACTAACCTTTATCATGAAAAAATCCGGACTCCTCGTAGCGGGCATAGTGCTTGGCTTCTCTTTTCAGATTCATGCGCAAAACTGTACCACTGTATTGGATGATGATTTTTCCTCCAGCTCAGGTTGGACGACAGTAGGTAGCGGTGCTGTTAGTGTATCAGGTGGCGTTTGCAGTTTCAACACAGTGTTTGCAGGTGTGGATAACAGAGTTCATAAAACGCTGCCGACAACACTTTCGAATACATACTGGAAAACTGAATGTAAAATTACATTCAACGGGCAAAATCCTAACGGAAACGGTGCAGGAGCAGAAGTACTTTCTTTGACCGCAGGAACGCTTCCTTTCATGACCTATGATGCGTCGCAGAGTTATCTGGAAACCACGCAGGACGCAATTGGAGTAGTACTTACATCATCCAGCACAACTGATGAAGACAGGGATAACTGGTTTTTCATCACGGAAGCCAAGCTCGGAAACAACAGAACATTCAGTTTACCTGCGGCGATCTATGCGAGTTCAGCGATCAGCATATACTACCTGCGTTTAGAACGAACCGCTCAGGGAATGACACAGATGAGCCTGTGTTCAGATTCGTTGTTCACGCAACACTTGCCGGGGTCACCTTCACAGTTCGCAATCAATCCAGCCATTTCTGGTTTGAATGTAATTCAACATAATTCCAGTACATCAGGAACAGCGACCCGCATGTTCAACGGCTCAATTGATAATGACTATGTATGCCACAATGCCGTTCCCTGTAACATGTTACTCGTTGACAATTTTTCCACCAGCATCGGTTGGACTACAGTAGGTAGCGGTGCTGTTAGTGTATCAGGTGGCGTTTGCAGTTTCAACACGGTATTTGCGGGTGTAGATTACAGAGT
>CAYUTR010000166.1:0-10455 GCA_964447465.1 uncultured Chryseobacterium sp. | reverse complement strand
GAGTTGGTTATTGCTAACAAGGAACTTCTGTTTCAAAATGATGAAAAAGAAAAACGTTCGACTGAGTTAGGAATTGCCAACAAAGAACTTGCTTTTCAAAACGATGAAAAGGAGAAACGCGCCGCAGAGTTAGTTATTGCTAACGAAGAACTTGCCTTCCAGAATGATGAAAAGGAAAAAAGGGCTGCTGAGCTGGATATTGCTAACAAAGAACTTGCCTTCCAAAATGATGAAAAAGAAAAACGATCCACCGAATTAGGCATTGCCAACAAAGAGCTTGCTTTTCAAAATGATGAAAAAGAAAAAAGGGCAACAGAGTTGGTCATTGCCAACAATGAACTCGCTTTCCAAAATGATGAAAAGGAAAAAAGAGCGGCAGAGTTAGTTATCGCTAACAAAGAGCTCGCATTCCAAAATGACGAAAAAGAAAAACGTGCGGCTGAGCTGGATATTGCCAACAAAGAACTTGCTTTTCAAAATGATGAAAAAGAAAAAAGGGCGGATGAGTTAATTATTGCGAACAAGGAGCTACTCGCGTTTACTTATATATCAAGCCATGATTTGCAGGAGCCATTAAGAAAAATACAGCTTTTCGTTACCGTTATTCTCGAAAACGAGAATAATAATCTATCGGAGAACGGAAAGTATAATTTTGGACGGATGCAATTAGCAGCAGGAAGAATGCAACAGCTTATTGATGATTTGCTTGCCTTTTCACGTGTCGCTACGACCGAACTCAAGTTTGAAAAAACAGATCTGAATCGAATTATTGAAGAAGTGAAGGCCGAACTAAAAGAGACCATTCATGAAAAACGTGCCACCATCGAAATTGGCGAGTTGGGTACTCCAAATCTTATCGCT
This sequence comes from uncultured Chryseobacterium sp., assembly GCA_964447465.1. Lineage (GTDB taxonomy): Bacteria > Bacteroidota > Bacteroidia > Palsa-965 > Palsa-965. Next base: position 9,594 of record CAYUTR010000166.1, on the reverse strand, counting down.
TTTCAGTTCAGGCAACTCATGTACAATCTGATAAGTAATGCACTCAAATTTTCAAATCCGGAGATACCGTCCCATATAATTATAACGAACAGAATTGTAAAGGGCAGTAATCTGAATAACGAAAAACTATCACAGGCAAAAAATTACTTTCACATCACCGTCAGAGACAATGGTATCGGCTTTGAATCACATTTCAGCGAACGTATTTTTGGAGTATTTCAAAAACTTCATGGTAAGGAAGCGTATGCAGGGACCGGTATTGGACTAGCTATCGTAAAAAAAATAGTTGAGAATCACAATGGTGTCATCACTGCAACCGGGGAATTAAAAAAAGGAGCATCGTTCGATATTTATATTCCATCTAATTAGTCTGATGGTAAATGCAAAAAGGATCTCAAATTCTGAGATCCTTTTTGCTGTTGCATAACCACTGCTCACTGCGTACTGCGCACTGGGTATGAAAAGCTGCTTAAGCAGATTTTCTCTCGTCTTCTTCAGAGAAATCATCATCATCTTTTGCTTCTCCTGTGATGCCCTGGTCATCGATGTCTTGTTCCTCAAGGTTTCCGATGTCTTCATCGTCCTTGCTCTCTGTGCTGGCAGGATTTTTCTTGCCTGTTACTGCTGGCTTCTTCTGTTGGCTGTCGTCAGTATATGGTTTCTTCTGCTTGCTGTCGTCGGTATACGGCTCTTTGTTACCGTCCTTATTGCCGTCGCTGTACGGGCCTTCCTGCTTTTCGGGCTTTGTTGGGTCCGGATCATTTTTACGCTCTGGCGCTGTGGGATCTGGATCTTTCCAGACCTCGTCGCCCTTCGTTTTTGTTTCTGCGGTTTTCTTGGTGTCCGGAGATTTTTCCGAACCCGTTTCTTTTCCCGTATTTACATTAGGATTATCTCCTGGATTTTTTTCGCTTTTCATGACTATGGTTTTTATTAGAAATGTTAATTGAACCATAGTCTAAGGGCGAAATTTCGTGCCCTAAAAATTAAGCGCTCAGAATCAATACGGTTACATTCCTTAACAGAATGAAGTAGGGGAGTAGTCTCTACACTTTCGGGAATAATTCAGAAATCGCAGATTAATTTTCGTAAGCAGCTAACACCAGCGGCATCTGCAAACCTGTCCTGAGCCTGTCGAAGGGTCGACTCTACTCTTGATCGCGGTAATAACTTAACGCTTTGCTCGGGCACTTTTCTACCTGTTCAATGATCCGCTCCGTACTTGCGCCCTCCGGATTAATCCACGGTTTTTCCTGCGGATTAAATACCTGAATTAACCCTTTCCAGCAATTGGTAGAATGAGAACAAACAGCCGGCTTCCAAACAATCGTAATTTTTCCGTTGCTGTATTTCTTGACGGTGTTTTCCATAAAGTTGTCGTTGACTTGATCAAAATTACGCATCAATTCCGGTGTGTCATTATGCTGAATACTACCTTTCTCGTCGAACTCATCATCCCTCGTCCCCCGTCCCTCATCCCTCGTTTCGCATTCCTTTAAGTGTCATTTGGCATAAATTCCATCAAAATATGCCTATTCTATAGGGTCGAGCGGTTAGGAATTAACGTCAAACTTTTCAACCTTTACTCTAATCGAAACCAACGCAACACACATGAAAAAATATTTTACTCTAGCCGTACTGATTTCAGGTCTCGCACTGAACGCACAGTACTACATCAACAACTATCCGACAGCGTATCGCAACCCTGGAAATCTCAACATCGATGCTGAGTATCCTTCAGGTGGTGGACTCGATCCTTTATGGGTTCAGATTTGTACATCGGGAGCATCACCACTTTGGTCAGCGAACCAGACTATTCCGTTCACGTTCAACTTTAACGGAAGTCCAGAAACGCAATACAAAGTTTCTAACTCTGGTGTCGTGACATTCGACGTAGCATCTGTAGTAACTGCTCCGGCTTTTGCTTCAGCATCTCTTCCTTCCGCTGCTGTTCCGGATAAGTCAGTTGTAATTCGTGGCCTGTCAGGAACGGGTGCGAATGACTACGTGATGATGAAAAATTTCGGTTCTGCACCTAACCGTCAGCACTGGATTTTCTTCACTTCGTACACGGCAGGAACAGGTTACACGTACTGGTCAATTGTGCTTGAAGAAACAACTAACAACATTTATGTAGTTGATCAGCGTACGAGTGTTCCTATTACGAACCTTGCAATCGGAATCCAGGTGAACTCTACAACTGCTTATGCGTTGAACGGCGGAAGCAATAACGTGAGTTCAGTTGCTGGAGCAAGCGCTCTTCAGGACGATAACGGTTACTATGAATTCATTCCTGGAACACGACCTGTTTCAGATATGGCTGGAATTTCTGAGCCAAATCTTGCTTACGTTGTATTGAGCGCGGCTCCGTTCAGCCTTCAGGCGTACTTCCGTTCATTCGGTTCTGCTAACGTAACTTCGTATGACATGAATTATTCCGTGAACGCAGGTCCAACTGTAACCGGAAACATTTCAAGCGTTAACGTTGCTACACAGGCTGGTACTACAGGCACTCATCCAACAATGTGGAATCCTGCAACTTCGGGCATTTACTCTATTGAAGTTTGGGCAAGCAACATCAACGGCAATGCTGATGGTTACACCAGCAACGACAGGTTAACTTTTATGATTACAGTTGTTGATACACTTTGTCCGCGCACCACGCTTCTTGAAGTGTTCACTTCAGCTACGTGCGTTCCTTGTGTTGCAGGTAACCAGAACATGGATAACAACGTAGTTCCGAACATCTCGAATTACACGATCATCAAGTACCAGCAGGATTTCCCGGGAACTGGTGATCCGTACCAGACTACTGAAAGCGTGAACCGTCGCGCATACTACGGGATCAACTCAATTCCACGTATGGAAATTGATGGCGATTGGGATCTGAATGCATCGAATTTTACTGTTCCGATTTTCAACCAGTATCAGCAGACTCCTTCTTTCACGGAGATCGCAATCAGTTCTGCTTACTATTCAGGAACAAACGTAACGGTTCAGGCGCAGATCGATCCACTGATCACATACAGCGGAAACAGCTTCACGTATCAGGTAGTGGTGATCGAGAATCAGACTACAGGTAACGTTGCTTCAAACGGCGAAACCAGTTTCAACGAAGTAATGATGAACATGCATCCGACTGAAACCGGAACTACCGTTACTTCACTTGTTGCGAATACACCAATCAATATCAACATGACTATCCCGATGGGTGCAACGAACGTTGAGCAGATGTCGGATCTTAAAGTAGTGGTGTTCATTCAGGATAACGCAACAAAAGAAGTTCTCCAGAGCGCATGGCTCAACGTTACACCAAACGCAATCGCTGATCTTGATGCAAACGGAAACGGAATTGCGAACGTGTATCCAAACCCTGCGAGCGACAACGTAACGATGGAATACAACGTTGCAGAATCTCAGGAAGTAACATGGACAATGACCAACATGCTTGGTGAAGTTGTTCGCACAGGAGCAAACACGCAGGCAAACCAGGGTTCAAACCTTGTTTCAGTTGAAACAGCTGATCTTGCTAACGGAGTTTACTTCATGAATCTCACAACAAACGAAGGTGTATTCACACAGCGTGTTGTGATTTCTCATCAGTAACCGATGATTGGATGATTCGATAATACAATGATTCAATAAAAGGAAAGCCCGGCACAACGTCGGGCTTTTTCTTTGCGCTGCCTTTGCGCCTTTACGTCTTTGTAGTTTAAGCCTGAAGTTGAAGCAAACGTCGATTTACAAATGAATGAGTTCCTGTGTGACGCGATCACGCCGTGACTCTTGGGTTTAGAATTACAAAGTACTTCTCCGTTTCGCCTCGTCGCTGCCTGCGCTGATCCTGTCGAAGTGTGTAGAGCCCGCGCAGCGTTCAAGCCTCAATCCTCCCATCAGATCGCTTCAGCGATCCGCCGTTTCGCGTGGGTTTAGAATTACAAAGTACGTCTCCGTTTCGCCGCGTCGCCGTGTAGAGCGTCGCAGACATCACAAATCAGCAGCTTGCCGATGCACATTAATCTCCGCCGTCTTCACCTCATACTGCAATCCCGCCAGTCGGAACAACACACTCGCAAGTGTTGACTGCGCCTGCGCCACTTCAAGCGCCGTGCCCTGACCCAAACGCAAACGATCGAGACTCAGTTGCATACTTTCACGCGCCATTTTTTCATTTTCCTGCTCGAGCACCAATGAAGCCATCCGTGCGTCATAAAGATTCAGCGCATCTGTGAGTACAAGTTTCGCCTGGAGCTTTGCACTCTGGTAAGAATAATCCGCTGAAAGAATTTCAATTCTCGCAATCTGCGTTTGCCTCTTGATGCTCCCGCCGGTGTACAACGGCATGCTGAGCGTCAAACCTGCGTTCCAACCATAAGCCTGATTGTACAGCGAGAATCCTGCAGTGTTCTCATTCCGCACAAAATTGTAGCCTGCATTTCCGGTAAGACGTGGATAATATTGCGTGCGCGTTTCGCGATGGGCGAGTGAAGCAATATTCATCTGTGATTTCATCGCAAGCAAGCCGGGATTAAGCGAGTACATTTTCTGCTCGAGGTCCGTTCGATTCTGAATCGCAGTCAGTGGAATGCTGTCGCTTACATCGAATTCCGTAAGCACATCGCGCGATAGTAAATCGTTTAGCCTGTGTTTTGCGTTCGTCAGTGCAAGTGTCAGATCTATCCGTATTTGCTTTTGCGTGTTGAGATCAATCTTCGCCTGGAGAACTTCTGTCTTCGCACCTAAACCGCTCGCGAGTCGTGATTCAGTAATCTTCACCCGCTCTTCATTGAAGCGGATAACTTCGTCGGTCGATTTCAGTTGCACTTTCTGACGAACAACATCATAATAAGCAACCTGAACATCCGATGTCGTGTTCAGCACCTGCATTCTGAATTGCTGATCGCCCTGCATTTCAATCTGCTCGAGTTTCTGTTTCGTCACAAACATTTTTGTGCCATCAAACAGCGTCCACGATAGAGCAACACCGGCATTCAGATTTGTTCCGCCTGCATTCGGAGAAATGATTTCATTTCCGTTGGTAAACCGTTGCGTGAGATTATTCTGATTCTTTGACAATCCTGCATTGAGATACACAGAAGGAAGCATTCCCGCCTCCCCGGCGCTGTTCATCAACGAATCCTTTGATGCTTCGTTTGAGGCAATACGAATAGAAAAATTGTTCTGCAACGCGATCTTTACCGCATCATCAGCAGTCAATACGTTCTGGGAATTTGCGCTCACAGCCAGCAGCAGGAAAGCAAAGAGAAGGTTCTTCATGATTCCGGTATTATTCGGGTTGATTTTGGTCTGACTGAATTTCTTCAGGTTTATCGCGATGGGACAAGTAGCTATACATCGCAGGAATGATATACAAGGTGAGAAGAAGAGAGAAAAGCAGGCCACCCACAATAACGATTCCGAGCGGCATACGGCTTTGTGCTCCCGCTCCGAAGGCCATTGCAATCGGTAATGCACCGAGTACGGTCGCCAGCGTTGTCATTAGAATAGGACGCATCCTTGCACTTGACGCATCAATAATTGCAACGCTGCGGATGGTTCCGGCTTTCCGGAGTTTGTTTGCAAATTCTACAATCAGGATTCCGTTTTTGGTAACGAGTCCGATGAGCATGATCACTCCGATCTGGCTGAAAATATTCCAGGTCTGATCGAATAGCCACAGTGCGAGAAATGCACCAGACATTGCGAGTGGAACGGTGAGAATAATCACAAGAGGATCGCGGAAGCTATCAAACTGTATTGCCAGAATAAGGTAGATCAGAATTAACGCCAGCACAAATGCAAACGTTGTGTTCGATGCGCTTTCTTTGAATTCGAGCGAAGGACCGGAGTACGCCGTCTGAAAGGAATCATCCAGCACTTCTTCTTTTATCCGTTCCATGGCTGCCAATCCATCACCCAGTGTTTTGCCTTCCGCGAGTGAGGCGGAAATTGTTGCGGATTTGTAACGGTTGTAATGGAACAGAGTAGGAGGATTACTTGTTTCTGTAACATATACTACTGAACTCAACGGAACCATTACATCATTCCGACTTCTTACGTATAGCAAACCAAGATCTGCAGGTTCATTGCGGCTATCACGGTCAACCTGTCCGATGATCTGATATTGTTTCCCGAGTTCCTGGTAATAACCAAATCGTTTTCCGCTGAACATGAATTGTAACGTATTAGAGATATCAGCAACGGAAATTCCGAGTGAAGCTGCTTTAAGCCGATCGATCGTCACTTCGAGTTCCGGTTTATTGAATTTCAGATTCGCATCAGTGTTGGAGAACGTAGAATCCTGTTGCACGGCTTCGAGGAAAAGCGGAATGGTCGTTTTCAGTTTTTCAAAATCAAGATTCTGAAGAACGATCTGCACGGGCATCTGTGAATTTCCACCCATGGATGTACTGATTGTCGCCTCTTGTGTGGTAAATGATTTAGCTTCCGGAAACCGTTTTGTGATCCTCGTCAGCCTGTCTGCAATTTCCTGCTGCGTTGATTCACGATTTTCCGGATCAGTTAATCGGATGATAATGAATCCGGAATTCACGGAGACTGACTGCCCCCAGGGTGGCGATGTAATGCTGAAAATCATGCTCGCTTCAGGCACGCTGTCGACAACCACCTGCGACATGTTGTAGATGATTTCGTCCATCTTTACAAATGAGGTTCCTTCAGGAGCAGTCAACGGCACACGTACTGTGCTGCGGTCTTCGGTAGGGGCAAGTTCCTGTGGTAACAGAAGGAACATTCCAATGATTAACCCCACGCAAGCAAATAGACCGACAACAGCCAGCCATCGGCGACGCATGAATTTTTCGAGCGTGTTTCTGTAACCGTTTTCCATTTTGCGGAAGAAAGGCTCCGACCACGTGTAGAAACGGGAATGGCGATGTACTTTCGGACTGAGTTTCACGTTGAGTACTGGTGTTAATGTCAGTGAAACAAGCGCTGAAATAAGTACAGCACCTGCAACCACAACACCGAATTCACGGAACAACCGGCCGGTAAATCCTTCGAGGAAAATAACCGGAATAAATACTACTGTAAGCGTGATTGATGTGGAAATGACCGCCGCGAAAATTTCACGTGTGCCTTCCCGCGCGGCTTCCATCGGCCGCATACCGCGCTCAATACGTTTGTAAATATTTTCCGTTACTACGATTCCGTCGTCTACCACCAGTCCTGTCGCCAATACAATGGCCAGAAGTGTGAGTACGTTGATCGTGAAGCCGCACAGGTACATGATGAAAAACGCACCAATCAATGAAACAGGAATATCAATCAGCGGACGAAGTGCAAGACTCCATTCGCGGAAGAACAGGTAGATAATCAGAATAACAAGGACAATTGCAATGAGTAGTGTTTCCTTCACTTCTTCAATAGATCGCCGCACGAATTTCGATTTATCCATGCCTACATCGACTGTCATTCCATCGGGTACGGCTGCCTCGATTTCTTCAAAACGTTTGTAGAATTCATCGGCAATAGCAACATAATTGGAACCGGGCTGCGGAATGATCGCCACTGAAACGGCTGTCACATTACTCAGGCGCGAAATAGTTTCAGGGTTTTCCGGTCCCAGAACGGCTTCACCTACATCACCGAACAAAATTGTTCCGTTGGCATCACTTTGTATGATGAGATGCTCAAAATCTTCTTCGGTAGTTAACCGTCCGAATGTTTTAATCGTGAGGTCAGTCTGATCTCCACTTATTTTACCCGCCGGCAATTCAACATTTTCGCGTAGTAAAGCATTATAAACATCCTGAATGGTGAGATTTCTCGCGGCAAGCTTGAGCGGATTAATCCACAAACGCATCGCAGGGCGCCGTTGACCGTATATTCGGACTTCACTAACGCCGGGAATGGTCTGCAGTTTTTCCTGCATTACGTTCTCCACGTATTTGCTCAGCTCAAGATCATTCATCTTACTGCTCTGTACAGGCATGAAAATGATTGGGTCACTGTTTGCATCCGATTTTGTAACCGTCGGCGGCGCATCAATATCCTGTGGAAGATTTTTTATCGCTTGTGAAACCTTATCACGCACATCATTCGCAGCCTTCTCAAGATCCATGTCGAGATCGAACTCAACGGTAATACTGCTCACGCCAACTGCTGAAGTGGAACTGACAGATTTCACTCCTTCAACACCATTGATGGATTTCTCCAGCGGTTCGGTGATTTGCGATTCAACAATTTCAGCGTTTGCACCGGTGTACGTGGTGCGCACAGTAATTTTCGGAGGATCAATCGCTGGGTATTCCCGTACGCCCAGAAATGTATAACCTACCACACCGAATAACATGATCAGGATGCTCAGAACTATCGACCCGACAGGTCTGCGTAATGCTATATCGGAAATATTCATCCTTACTTTATCGAAGAAAATTTAGCACCCGAGCCGGCACGTAGAAACTGAATTCCGCTGGTGATAACTGTATCCCCTGACGTTATACCCGAAACAATCTCAATTTCATTGGCGCCACGAACACCCGTTTCTACCTGTACAAATTCCACAATGCCGTTGCGCATAACCATTACTTTTTTGTAACGCACATCAGGAATAATTGCGCCTGTTGGAATTACAATTGCGCTATCTGAAGTTCCGAGATGCAACATAACATTTGCAGATGTTCCCGGCACCAATGGTTTTTGTTTCTCGTCTACTTGCGCGCGCACCTGCAGGTTGAGAGATCCGCTGGTTACTTGCTGATCCGTAGCAATGATAGTTGCTGAATATTCCGCAGTATCCGATGAAACGGTGAAATACACTTTCATTGATTTAAGCATCGCTGCAGAATAAACTTCCGGAACACTGAAATCCAAAGTCAGATTATTTTCTTCTCTCAACGTAACAATCGGCGTTCCTGCTGTTACGAATGCACCTTCACTCACCTTGCGTAATCCAAGTGTTCCGGTGAACGGAGCACGGATTTCTGTTTTCGAAATCTGCGCAGCAATCAGAGCAACTTCAGCTTCAAGCGTTGTTACGGCTGTTGTCGCCAAATCATATTCCTGCTGACTCACACCTTGTACCGCGTGCAATTGCTTAAGCCGATCAGCCGTGATTTTCGCTGAAGCCAATTGTCCTTTCAGTTTTGTCGCTTGCGCCTGAAGATCCGCATCAAACAATTTCACCAGCAACGTTCCTTTCTGCACAATAGCTCCTTCGGGAATATTCAGCATTGTAATGCGACCTGAAACTTCCGGCATCAATACCGTTTCTTCCCGCGACTGAATGGTTCCCGTAACTTCCACATCATCGGAAAGTTTTTTAGGTTTCACCACATAACCTTCAACGTTCGGAGTTGTTTTCTTCGCCTCAGCAGGAGCATCACCTCCGCAAGAGAAAAGCAGTAGCGAAACCGGCACAAATACACACAGTAAATTCAATGTTTTCATGGCCCGTAAAGATAGGCACATCTGTGTTGATACAGTGGTGTCAGGTCCCCAGACCTGACACAGTCTATCTTCTTTTCGTCGGACTATTTATCAGTGTATTTTCCCTTTTATCCGACAATTGCGCCTGCTTAGCTTAACCACCAAGACACCAAGGCACCAAGTCATTGCGAGCTTGTCGAAGCA
>CAYUTR010000165.1:0-10483 GCA_964447465.1 uncultured Chryseobacterium sp. | reverse complement strand
CTATTTCATGAATAAGACAAACTACTGGCACCAACTTAAACAGAGTATGTACTTAGGGATTGATGGAGGTGCGCAGACGATGGAAGGAGATAGCCTCGTTTTTCCTTTTGACATGAAGGTAGGAGATACGCTCTCTACTGGGTTCAGTAAAAATACCTGGTCTAGTAAATGGGATGTTGGTGCTAGCAGTGATTTTTATTTCAATCGTAGGGTAACCGCCGTTGATACAATCGTAACACCGATAGGTAAGATTCCTGCATTCAGGATTGAATGCAAAAACAATCACTATTTCAGGGCTGGTGATCCAAAAATGAAACCGCGTGCAGAATACACTGAAATAATACTCGTCACGGACTGGTTTAGTCCGGAATATGGAATTGTGAAATCGGAATCGACAAACAAGCATGGCACAACTAAGATGGTATTACAATCTATTAAGTAAATAACAATATACTTTCAGAATGAGAACCTTCTCTATAATCATTGTTTGTTTCAGCGGTATACTTTTACTGGGATTTTCAGCGCAAATAGTTGTCCGTCCAGAAGTGTACTTCGCCAAACGCAACGTGGTACAGTTTCAGATCACTTCAGAAAACGGTGCGGTTTCCTATTCTAAAGTCGACATAGAAACAGTTCTTGACTACGGCAGCCAGGTGAAAATCACTGCGAACGACAATCGCTTCAACGATCAGCACAACAGTACGTTTTCGTACCGCATGAATTTTTCCAGCGATTCCCTAAACTGGTGTGTGCATGCGATCAATCATGTGAATACACCTGTCGTTTATTCTTCCAATTATATTCTTGTACTCACAGGCGATTCACTTGTTTATCCCTATGCAATGAAAGTGGGCGATACGCTACTTCCTGCATGGGCTGCAGAAACAAAAATGCACACAGCGAATATGCGGAAAGTTCAGTTTACGGGGAGGAAGGTAGTCGCAACGGAATCAATTGGAATCTCCGGAGAACAACTTCAGGCATTCCGAATTGAATGTAAACTGACATCGACGAGCGTTGCAGACTATGGCGCCCTTGGCCTAATTCCGACTGAAGTGACCTACGACTTTACCGAATGGTTTGTGCCTTCGAAAGGTGTGGTGAAATCTACACTGAAATCCAAAACAGGTGTAACTACAACACTGCTCCAATGAAGTTGATTCGAAACTTGATTTTTGTTGTACCGGTTGTATTGGTTTCTGCCATCAGTTTCGTTGCACATCCAGAAGTGAAATACAAAAAGGGAGCGGTGGTTCAGTTCACTATGGTTACTCCTGCTGGCATTATCCTGAAATCGCGGGAAGAAGTAGTTTCTGAGATCAAAAACGGAGATGTAACGACGCTCAACATTAAGTGGACTCAGGTTGATGCAGGCAAAGTTTCGGAACCATCCTGGACGAAAATTTATTACGACAACTTCCATTGGGCAACCGATGTTTCGATTGGAATGCGCCCGGATCAACAGGCATTAACCGGTGCTTCAATTGCAGAGTTCAGCGACAGCCTTGTTTTTCCATACAACATGAAGATCGGAGATACATTGCACACGGCTCACGCCTACAAAAAAATGTCGCTGAAAGGAGATTTCTGGGAACTGGATAATTTCTATTACAACCGAAAAGTGATGGAACGTGATACGATCATATCACCGCTTGGTAAAATTCCAACACTGCGGATTGAGTATAAGATTTCAAGTCACATGAAGCGTAAGCACAAAATGATGGGCGATAAAGAAGAAACTGATCTGCATTATTGCTCCGTTTGGTTTAGCAGTGAATACGGTATTGTGAAGACGGAAGTCACAACGAAATTTGGGATGTCGAAAACCACTCTTGAGTCTATCAAATAACGTTCTTGGTGCCTTGGTGAACTTGGTGGTCAATAATCCGCGAAAATCCGCTTAATCCGCCCAATCTGCGTCCTATTAAGCCTCGCATTTGCGTAGATTTGTGCCTGATTTATGGCCACCCAAAAACCTTCCACTCCCAAAGGCACGCGCGATTTTTCTCCCGACGAAATGATGCGGAGAAATTTCATTTTCGATACCATCCGTTCTGTTTTCAAAAAGTACGGCTACCAGCCCATTGAAACGCCGGCGATGGAGAATATCGAAACGCTGACCGGGAAGTATGGTGATGAAGGCGATCAACTCCTGTTCAAGATTCTGAATTCACGCCCGTTCGATGCGAAAGACGAGAAGAAACAGAAAATGCGTGATGCTTTCGAACTTTCATTGCAGAAGAGCACAAACAGCGACGAGATTACCGAGAAAGCACTTCGTTACGACTTAACAGTTCCATTCGCCCGCTACGTAGTCCAGCACCAGAACGAAATTACTTTTCCTTTCAAGCGGTACCAGATACAACCTGTTTGGCGAGCAGATCGTCCGCAGAAAGGTCGCTACCGGGAATTTTTTCAGTGCGATGCTGATGTAATCGGAAGTACTTCGCTCATCAATGAAGTGGAACTCGTGCAGATGATTGATGAAGTGTTCACCGGCTTCAAAGTTCCTGTGCTCATCAAGATCAACAACCGCAAGATTCTTTCCGGAATTGCTGAAGTAGTAGGAGAGAAGGAGCGTATCGTAGATATTACCGTTGCAATTGACAAGCTCGACAAGATTGGTGTTGAAGGCGTGAATAAAGAACTCACGGAAAAAGGTGTGAGTGCAGCGGCGATTGAAAAACTGCAACCGCTTATTTCTTTTACCGGCGATTTCTCAGCGAAAATATCATTGCTGGAATCGCTGATAGGAACTTCTGAAATCGGTGCGAAAGGTATTGCAGAGGTGAAGTACATGTTCGATATGTTTGCTGACTGCGTACTGCGTACTGCAAACTGCGAACTGGATATTACTTTAGCTCGTGGACTCAACTACTACACCGGCGCAATCTTCGAAGTAAAAGCAAACACAGGCACACTTACCAGTTCCATCTGCGGTGGCGGACGATACGACGATCTCACTGGCATTTTCGGATTGCCGAATGTTTCCGGAGTTGGAATTTCATTTGGCATCGATCGCATTTTCGATGTATTGAACGAAGTTGGATATCCTGAAGACGTTACTGCGAAAGAAGGCACACGGGTTCTTTTTGCAAACTTCGGTGGAGAAGATGAAAAATATTCGCTGAAACTTTTGAAGCAAGTTCGTGATGCTGGAATCGCTGCGGAGATTTATCTCGATGCAGTGAAAATGGCGAAGCAGTTCAAGTACGCCGATGCAAAGAAGATTCCGTTTGTTGCTATTGTTGGTGAGAACGAAAGAAACACGAATACGATTACACTGAAGAACATGCAATCGGGAGAGCAGGAATCACTGAGCTTTGCCGATTTATTGAAAAAAATAATTTAACCACGGAGACACGGAGACGCGGAGTTTTTCCCCGTGCCTCCGCGCCTCCGCGGTAAAAAAGCCATATGGAACTCTGCCCAACCAAGCCACTCACATTCTCCAACATCCGCAAAGTTTTGCGCGAGCTTCCGAAGCTTTCTCTTTCGGAAGATGCACAAGCCCGCGTGAACTCCTCGCATAAAAAGCTGCACGAGATAATCGCTTCTGCAAAGAACCCGATTTACGGAGTGAACACCGGTTTCGGCGATCTGAAAAATACACGCGTTTCTGAAGAACAACTCCCGCAGCTACAAGCAAATCTCGTAATGTCCCACGCATGCGGCACGGGTGATCCTGTTCCTGTTGACGTGGTGCGACTCATGATTCTCTTCAAGATTCAGGGACTCATTCACGGACATTCCGGCGTGCAGATTGCAACTGTGAAAATGCTGGTTGATCTCTGGAACAACAATATTCTTCCGGTTGTGTACGAACAAGGTTCTCTCGGTGCGTCTGGAGATCTTGCACCGCTTGCGCATCTTGCATTACCGGTAATCGGAAAGGGAGAAGTGAATTACTACGGCACAATCCGTCCGGCTGCTGAAGTGCTTGCTGAGTTTTCTCTCACACCAGTGAAACTTCACGCTAAAGAAGGCCTCGCTATTCTCAACGGAACTCAATTCATGAGTGCGTGGGGCGTGTATTCCATTCTTCAGTCGAAAGATTTGGCTGATGCTGCCGACATGATCGCCGCATTGTCACTCGATGCTTACGATGGATTGCGCGAACCATTCGATGCGCGTTTGCACGATATCCGTCCGCACCCGGGACAAATTACTGTTGCTTCACGTGTAGATTCTTTCCTCGAAAAATCTGCAATCGCAAACAAGCCGAAGGAAGAGAAACACGATGTGCAGGATCCGTATTCTTTCCGTTGCGTGCCGCAAGTACACGGAGCGTCCCGCGATGCAATTGAGTACGCAGAACGTGTTTTGCTGACGGAAATCAATTCGGTGACCGACAATCCGACTTTATTCCCGCGACAAGGCGACATTCTCTCCGGCGGAAATTTTCACGGACAACCTTTGGCACTTGCGCTTGATTTTCTCGCGATTGCAGTTGCTGAATTAGCAAGCATCTCTGAACGCAGAACATATCTTCTCATCGCGGGCAAGCGTGGGCTTCCTTCCATGCTCGTTGACAACGCAGGCGTGAATTCAGGATTTATGATTCCGCAATATACGGCTGCGTCTATCGTGAGTCAGAATAAACAATTGTGTACACCTGCCTCAGTTGATTCCATCGTTTCTTCGAACGGACAGGAAGATCACGTGAGCATGGGCGCGAATGCAGCAACGAAATGTTATCGCGTGGTGCGGAATACGAAACAGGTTCTTGCCATCGAATTGCTCAATGCGGCGCAAGCACTTGATTTCAGAATGAAAATCGAAAATCTTCGCTCGTCGGATGTGCTGATGAAACTTCACACAGCATTCCGAGAAAAAGTTTCTCACATGAGCCAGGATCGGGAATTGTACGTCGATATTTCATTGGCCAACGCATTCATGTCGACTTATTCTTTCGGGGAATGAGACGTTCACTGCTCACCGGAATTTTACTTCTCGTCATAGGGATTCCCCAGCTTTTTGCCTGTCAATGCACGGTGTTGCCCGGGTTAACAAAGGCTGTTGCTGAGCAGTACGACATTATTTTTACCGGAACAGTTCTTGCTGTTTCTCCAGGAGATGTAGAATCGAAAGCTCGTTTCAAAATTATCGCGCTCTATCGCGGCTCTGCTTATCATGAAATTGATCTGGAGTACGACAACGTTGGCGACTGCTCGCTCAATTTTGTCCCGGGAGAAACATGGACCATCTATGGCAAGTGGATCAAGTACGGAGTTCCTCGTGCCGACTGGTGTTTGCATTCACGCAAGAAGATGACTGCCGGCGAAGCGGATTATTACATGATGGATGGTCGCCCTTCTTACGAAGAGGAAGTAAAACTGCTCGCAGACAGTATGGGTGTACAGCCATTTATTGATCCAACGCAAACCCAGGATCAGCTGCACAAAAATATTTTGCCCGGTGCAACAGAAGCATTCACTTACCTGATTGTAGGTTTTGTTGGACTCTCACTGATTTTTTTCTTCGTAAGACGAATGTTCAAACGCGATGGTAAATAAATTTCCACAGCAGAAATCACATCCATGGCACGGCATTTCTCCCGGAGAAAATTGTCCGGCCGAAGTCACGTGTTTCATTGAAATTGTTCCCGGCGATACGATCAAGTATGAGATCGACAAGCAAAGCGGCTATCTGAAAATTGACCGACCGCAATTGTATTCGAATGTTGCGCCGTTGCTCTACGGTTTTATTCCTCAGACATATTGCGGAACAGAAGTCGCAAAACTTGCCGGCGTTGAAAAAGGTGACGGTGATCCACTCGACATTGTTGTGCTCACTGAACATGTTATTTCTCACGGCGACATCATTCTCAAAGCAATTCCGATTGGTGGTCTGCGCATGATCGATAAAGGCGAAGCAGATGACAAGATCATCGCTGTTCTCGTGAACGATGCTGTTTACGGTGGATTCACTGATCTGAAACAGGTTCCGGAGAAAGTGCTCAATCGTCTCAAACACTACTTCATGACCTATAAATTGTCGCCCGCTACAGGAAATACACCAGTGAAAATTGCCGCTGAATATGGAATAGAGGAGGCACATTCGGTAATCAGGGCCAGTCTGCACGACTATTTGCTGCTGAGCAAGTAGACAACGGTGCAGAAACATGGCAATCCGCTTGCCTCCGCAATTATTCAATACACTATTGTCTGTAATGCATGCTGTGCTAGTGCGTTACAGGACTTAATCAGCTAATTAACCGATTTGCATAATTCGGTATGTATGCCGGACCAATCGATGGTTGGTAACGTTCGCCACTCTGACTATCAGTATCTTTAAGTGATTAATCAGCACCCAAAAGATCAGTGAATCGCTCGTGATCTTTGTCGTTTAGTGTGCATTGCTTTTGGAATTTTTACGTTACTCGCGAATAGTTGCAGGCGTCTGCCCCGGATGCTTACGAATGGGTATGAATACAATTTGAAGAAAGACTTCGGTGTTCAATTTTGTTGATGAGTCTGTGCAGAATCGTATGCATTGTAAATTCCCGTTGAAGCATGAAATCCGTCACTCCCGCACGAAAGAAAAAATCGGCTCCTTTAAAGAAAGGTAAGGCCGAAACTTTTCCTGTAGTTGCTATAGGTGCTTCAGTGGGCGGGCTGGACGCAATGAGTGAACTGCTTAAAAATCTGCCTGCCAATACCGGCATGGCCTATATTTATGTTCAGCATCTCAATCCGGATCACAAAAGTTTTCTGTCGTCCATTTTGTCGAAGGTCACCAAAATGAAAGTTCAGGTGATTGAGAACATGGAACACATGGAACCCAATAACGTTTATGTGATTCCGTATGATAAGGGAATCGAAGTAACGAATGGGCATATTCAGTTGATTCCGCGCACCAAAAGTGGATCTGCCATTACAATTGATGTTCTCTTTTCTTCGCTTGCCCAGACACATTTTGAAAATGTGGTCGGTATTGTTCTTTCGGGTAATGCGAACGATGGGACGCGCGGTTTGAATGCTATCAAAGAAGCCGGCGGATTGACATTTGCGCAGGACAGTTCCGCACAGGCGAAGAGTATGCCGGAGTCGGCAATTGCTTCCGGTTCGGTTGATTTCATTTTGTCGCCAAAGGAAATTGCGCGCAAATTGGTTTTCCTCCGAAAAAATAATCTGATGAAGCGCGTGGCGATTTCGAAAAAGATAATCGCCGCTGTTGTAGGAAACGACACCGACCTGAAAACTATTTTTCAATTGTTGCACCAGGAAACAGGCGTGGATTTCAGCCATTACAAAATGGCCACAATTAAACGCCGTCTGAGTCATAAAATGCTTCAGGGTGGGATTACGTCGACAAAAGAATATTTGAAGTTGTTGGTGAAGCATAAGCCTGAGCTCGATTCGCTTTATGGCAGTTTGCTGATCAACGTTACCAGTTTTTTCCGCGATCCCGACGTATTTGCTTACCTGAAAACAACATTTCTGCCTAAGTTACTCAAGAGCAAGCTGCCCGGCGAAACGTTGCGCATCTGGGTGCCTGCCTGTTCTACCGGAGAAGAAGCGTACACACTGGCAATGCTGATTACTGATCTGCAGAGTACCAAAGCGAAGAAAATTCCGGTTCAGATTTTTGCAACCGACATCAGCGAGCGATCCATCCGGGAAGCACGTATCGGAGAATATTCAGCTGATATTCTTCGAACGGTACCCAAAACATACATCGGACGTTTCTTTACGCGGATTGGTGATAATTACCGCATCAATAAAGAGATCCGGGAGCTCTGTGTTTTTGCACCACACAATCTTCTCCGTGATCCTTCTTTTTCCCGCATGGACTTTATCAGCTGCCGGAATTTGTTGATTTATTTCGACACCGCTGCGCAGAAAAAAGTATTCGCCACGATGCACTTTGCGTTGAATGAAAAAGGGCACCTGATGTTAGGCAAAGCTGAAACTGTCGGAATGTCCTCGAAGTACTTCAGCCGGATAAATAATAAGTTTAAGATCTATTCGAAAAAGAAAATTACCAGCCCTGCAAAGATTATTGATCTGGCGCCACATTTTTCACGAAATGGTGCAGGCGATAAACGAATCAAACTTCCTATAAAAACTTCAGGAATAAATGCAGTAGAATTAGAGAATGCAGTGCATGTCTCTCTGCTTGCTCACAATATGCCGGCTTGTGCGGTTGTGAACAACGACATGGAAATTCTGGAGTTCAGGGGTCCTGTTTCCATGTTTCTATCGCATGCTGCAGGTAAAGCAAGTCTGAACATTCTCAAAATGGCCCGGGCGGAGTTTGCGTTTGAACTACGCACGGCAATTGCAAGGGCGTTTAAAACCAAGCAGCCGATTTACAAGTCGGGCATTGAAATAGAAGTCGAATCGGTTTTCAGAATGATGTCGTTTGAAGTACGCCTGTTGAAGATTGACTGGGACGAGCAGTTGATGTTGATCGTTTTTACGCTACAGGAACCCATAGAAAAACTAGCGGCAGGCAATAGTGGAAGTAAAGGGAATTCGGCGCAAAAGGATCGGAGAATAAAAAAACTGGCGCAAGAACTGGTGACGGTTCGTGCGGAAATGAACGCCATTATTGAATCGCAGGAAGTCACATACGAAGCTCTGCAGGCGGCGAATGAAGAAATTGTTTCCACCAACGAGGAGTTTCAAACACTGAACGAGGAACTGGAAACTTCCAAAGAGGAAATGCAGGCGAGTAACGAAGAGCTGCTATCCACTAACCAGGAATTGCAGATGCGCAATGACCTGCTAAACGAATCGTACGAATATTCGGAAGCGATTCTTGCAGCTATTCATGAACCCATGCTTGTGCTGAACAAGAGTTTTCATATTAAATCGGCAAATAAGGCGTTCTATAAAAAGTATCGTCTTAACAAGGCGGAGACAGAAGGGCGCTTTTTGTTCGACCTGGGAGAAAAACATTGGGAAATACCTGCGCTCAACAAGGTGCTGGGTGCTTTAGTTACACATAACACAGCATTCGAAAATTTCGAGCTCCGCCAGATCTTCCCCGGGGTTGGCGAAAGAACTGTTCTGCTGAATGCACACATGATTATTCAGAAAACGAGCCATGAGAAATTAATTCTTCTGGCTATTGAGGATATTACTGAACGTACAGAATATAACCAGAAAGAAAACAGTCTTCTTCAGCGTGAAAAGGAAGTTGCTGAAATTGCAGTGAAAGCCAAGCAGCAGTTTTTGTCAAACATGAGCCACGAAATAAGAACACCGCTGAATGCAATCGTAGGTTTTACAAAGGTGGTTCTGAAAACCGAATTGGATGCCAAGCAAAAGGAATACCTCAATGCTATAAAAACATCCGGCGATGCTTTGGTGGTTCTGATAAATGATATACTTGATCTCGCAAAAGTAGATTCCGGAAAAATAACATTTGAGCAGGTGCCGTTCAGGTTGTTCACTTCCATTTCTGCGATGTTGAATTTATTCGATTTGAAGGTCCAGGAGCGCAATGTGGAATTGATCCGTGAGTATGATCCTTTGATTCCTGAAGTATTGTTGGGTGACCCTGTGAGGTTGCACCAGATAATTTTAAACATGGTTGGCAATGCAGTAAAATTTACGGATGAAGGGAAAATTACCGTAAGCGTCCTCGTACACGAGCAAGACCCCGACACAGTCACAATCGAATTTCGTATTTCCGATACCGGAATTGGAATTGACGAAGCGGGGTTAACGAATATTTTTAACGCCTTTCAGCAGGCAAGCAGCGATACATCGAGGATTTACGGAGGGACAGGATTGGGATTGGCCATTGTCAAACAACTGGTCGAATCCCAAGGGGGAACAGTACGTGTCGAAAGCCAGGTAGGTAAGGGATCAACGTTCTCCTTTACGTTGAAATTTAATAAGACAAACGAGCTATTGCCTGATGAAGCAGAAGTGGCACTCATCCGTGAAACCGGATTGCAGAGTACGAGAGTGTTGGTGGTGGAAGATGTTGTTTTGAACCAGCTTTTGATGAGGACATTGTTGGAAGAATTTGGTTTCGAAATGGATATTGCGGGCAATGGCAAACTCGCTATTGAGAAATTAGAACAAAACGACTATGATATTGTTTTGATGGATCTGCAGATGCCGGAAATGAATGGAATTGAAGCAACAGATTATATCCGCAATGTGATGAAATTGAAGATTCCGATTATTGCACTTACCGCAGATGTAACTACAATGAACATCAAGGAATGTGAAGGAATCGGAATGAATGATTATATCTCGAAACCCGTTGATGAAAAATTGCTGTATAGCAAGATTATCAAACACATCAGGAAAGAGCACGACACCAGTTATAAGCGGATCGAGGCATAAAACTCAGTCTTGCAGTCGAGCAGTCTTGCAGTCAAGCAGTCGAATTGAAGACTAACTAAGTGAATGACGCTAGACAGCCCGACTGAATGACTAAATAACTGATAGACTGCCAGACTGAAAGACCGCCAGACTGGTCAAATTCAGCGCAAAGCCTTATCTTTATTGGTAGGCAC
>CAYUTR010000164.1:0-10486 GCA_964447465.1 uncultured Chryseobacterium sp. | reverse complement strand
GATCCATGACAAAGCAAAATTTGCTCACGTGGTGTCGTAACGAAATGGGGTACACATCGACACTTGTGGAACATGTGATTCGAACTGGGGAACTCATTTAGTAAATAGAAAATTGGATTGGAGCCTCGTCAAAAGCGAGGCTTTTTTCTTGCTCGCTCGTCTGCATTATCAAGTTTAAATCAAAAATTCTATGCGAATATTTCACATCGCCACCCGTGCCGATTACGAAAAGGACGGAGAGCAAAGAAGAAAGTACTACAGAACCGGCGAACTCCATGTCGACGAAGCCACCGGAAGAATGTTCATGCGCCTCTATCAGAATCCAAGCATCAGGTATTACTTCTTCGACACAGAAGAAAAGTTGCCCGAGATCGATGCGGATACGAATGCAGAATTGCCTCAGTAATTCTTTATCACTAAGTCACATCACATGATAAAAACCACACCCGTTCCGAACTCGGTATTTGAATATATCCCATCGTTGTCAGAAGCAGAGCTGAAGCTATACCTCATCATTCTTCGCCAAACCCTGGGCTGGAAAGATGCTAAGAGCGATAAGCGCAAAGTGTATGACTGGATTTCCGCTTCACAGTTCCACACTAAGACCGGACTCTCACGCCGCGCTGTTGGCACCGCTGTCCGTTCGCTCACATACCGCAACCTCATCCTCGTTGCCGACGAGCATGGCCGAGTGCTACACAAGCCCAGTGACCGTAAAGGAAAAACCCGACTCTACTACCGCATCGCTGTGGATAACACAGGGGAAAAGTCTGGGAAAAACGAATCATCCTACGCAGATATTTCTCCTGAGTTCGGCAAACTCTGCGCTCAACTTGCGCAAAAAATGCTTTGTACAAAAGAAACTCCTACAAAATAAATTCTTACAAAACTAAGAGCCTTTGAAAAGGCAAAAAAATATCAATGCCCACACCCTACGAACGCATGAAGCAAAGTGCTTTTAATCTCATGCGTAAGAACAACATCAAAAGCTTCTCCACTGAAGAACTCCACCGAGTCTTCAAGCACGCGAAAGAACAACTCCTCTACACGTCGATTGTCAGGATGGCCGTAGAAGACGGTCTAACCATTACCAGCTTGTATGAACAGGACCGCGAACACGGTCTTGAGAGATAAAAAAATGAAATCCCTACTTTCTTACTATGGCGGAAAACAAAAGATGCTGCCTAATATATTGCCGCTGATCCCTGATCACCGCCTTTATTGTGAGCCATTCTTTGGCGGCGGTGCCGTCTTTTTCACAAAGGAAAAATCCCACATCGAAGTGATCAACGATACCAACGGGGAACTGATCAATTTCTACCGTGTCGTCAAGAATGAATTTTCAAAATTGAAAAAGGAGATAGACGCATCGTTGCATAGTCGTGCGCTGCACTACAAAGCCCGCTTCATCTACAATCAACCGCAATTGTTCTCGCCGGTAGAACGCGCCTGGTCGATTTATATCATGGCTATGCAGTCGTACTCATCCATCCTCGATAGCACATGGTCGTGCGGAGTAAAAGACAATACTTCGGAGAAAAAATTTCAATCGAAGAAAGCTGCGTTCGCTCAGGAGTATGCCAAGCGCCTTGAGCGCGTGCAGATCGAATCCCGCAACGCGCTGGAAGTCATTTTAACGCGCGATAATCCAGAAGCCTTCTTCTACCTCGATCCGCCGTACATCGGCACGGCATGCGGGCATTATGGCGGCTATACGCGGGATGATTTTGAGAAGCTGCTCGAATTACTGTCGAAAATCAAGGGAAAATTCCTGTTGTCTTCCTTTCCGTCAGATTTACTCGAGAAATACTCAAGGAAATATAAATGGAAGACGAAGACGATTGAGATGGCGCTATCGGTGCAGGGAGCGACAAAGAACGGAAGAAGGAAGACTGAAGTTCTAACAGCCAATTACCCCATATAATTCAGGAACCTTGTACATTGGGGTACAAAAAATTCAGTCCTGTTATGACGAAAATAAAAGAAGGAATAATCTTGTACACTATTGAGAAAGATGAATGTCTCAATGGCATTTATACGAATGAACAGGGAGAAGACGCCGGATGTATATTCAATGAAATTGCCCGTCGTGATGTTGCCGATGGCATCGATCCTATTGCTGGGATGTATAGTGCCGTGCACTTTGATCCAAGCAATAAGCGGGTAAATTCGATTCTCGATATTAAACGAGAGATATGGAACCCAAAGATTCTTGTCTTTTCCTGGGTAAATGCTGATACCGGCGACGCACTATACAAGGGAGTTGGTTATGAAATGACCGATAAGATGATCGCTGTCCATTATCAATCTCATTAGCTTTGATTTAGGTTCGCAGTTTCTTAAATTGCAGTAACCTAAAACACACGCACATGGCAAAAGGTAAAATAGTTCGACCACCTAACGGTCCAGCAACTACTGGTAAACCTTCGGGCAAAGGACGGGGAAATAATCCGCCCGCGAAGCCCAAGAAGTAATGATCAATAGAAGAAAAAAAGCCGGATGCGTTGATGCATCCGGCTTTTGCATTTCATCGAGCCTCTGTCGTGAGTTGTGGTTCCGTTTTTCGAATTGTGATCTGCCCTTGCTCGATAGAAATCTCTACCGTATCGCCGACCTCAAAACCAAATCTTCTCAGATATTTACCACGCATCTTAATGACAGGATGCTTGCTGTTGCTGTTTTCGTAATAGCCGTACTGAACTGTCATGCTCTGCCGGCGAAACAATGGTACCATCGCGTATTGTTTTAAATGAACGCTGGCATCGTAACTCGGGTCTAGAAGAAGAGCAAGTAAAAACTATTGTAGAAAACACGACACACACTCTGTCCATAGCCATCTCTTAAACCACCCATTTCCTGGAATGTCCGTGAGGAGACAAGGAGGAACTGGAATAAATGTTTACAAGAAGAGAAAACACGAAACGTTTATGCCGGGAAAATCCTTGCGCCCCCGATAGGGCGTTTCGTTTTCCGAAACGTCACGGACGTTCAGGATATCTTTGTTTAAGAGGTGGCGAGATTAAGTAATTTCTAAAATGTCTTGACTTCTACTACCACGCAGAGTTACTATGCATTATCGGAAAACTATATCCGACAATCATGAACAAGAAAAATTCAGAACCCATCGACTGGACTGAACCCGCACATCTGGATTCAAGCGACTGGTCAAAGCTCAAAGAAATCAAACGTCGCTATGAGCAAGGCGATATCCAAGAAGCTATGGACTTCGCTCGATTCTCTTGCGACACTGTCATCCGGGAAGAAATCCCCCCGCACATCTGGAAAGCAATGGGAGGAACATTGACGCCAGCCGGCGAAGAAAAACTGCGGCTGCACGAAGATTCGCTAAAGTCCAAGTAGAACTTCTATGTCCGAAATTAGAGACCGCAATTGCGGTCTTTTTCTTTTCGCATTTGACTGCTTCGCACATCCCATATACAACGCATTCCCGCTATTGACTCTATACCCCACAGAGTTACTATGCCATCGGAAAACTAAAACCGATAGACATGCAAAATAAAAGTTCCTTAAAATTAGCTACTGCGCTTTCAGCAAGTGCAACCAATTCGTTCGGAAAAACATTCATCGTCAAAGGTGAGTCGCTTTCTCCTGGGCCGAGCCTACTTGATGATGTGAAGGCGACACCGAAGCCGTTCAAGTCACAACAGGAATTCAACAAGTTCGTATTGGGCAATCGTGACGTTCTTTTCGGAGATCAAACGATGGGCCTCAGTCACAAAGTCAATGGTGTTAAATCGCTGTGGGATGCGTTTCTCTTTGTCTTCACCAATCCGGGAAAGCCCGAGTGCTACCTCATCAAGACAGCAATCCAAAGCAAAGACTTCATGGGATTCATTTCCTCCATGACTGAGTTATTCGGATTTGTACGTCATCTTGAGAACCGACGAGAACTTGTTCGCATGATAGGTCTCGGCATGGGCAAAGACAAACGTCTACAAGCGAGGATTGAAAAGCACTGCGGGAAAAGGGTTTCAATATCCGACCTGCTCGACCAGACTTTCTTCCGGAAGCCACAAGTATTGCTGTTGACCGATGACATCCATCAGATCCCGCTCGGATTCGCTTCCGCGTATCCCGAGACATGGGGAGACATGCTCAAGTCAATCCACCTGCAGAAGTATCAGGTTGGCAAAACGACGGTGCTTACTATGAATCCACCGCTTGCTGACTTAAAGGAAAAGTCAAAAGTTTCTCAAGAGCGGATCATTCACAGTGAAGCCGATCACCTAAAAAAAGCATCGGACTTGTCTCGTACTATCTACGAGAAATTGAAGGCGGCCATTCTCAAGATCGACAAACCGATTTTCTTCAATGCAAAAGGCAAGCACTATATCTCGGTCAAGAAGGGAAGCGGCAAGAACCTCGCATTCTTCCATTATCGCAAGAGCGGCATTTATCTGGTTGTCATGCTTGAAGAGAAGGTGGTTCGTAAAATGGTGAAGAAGGCAGAGATAAAAAGCCTTCCTGAATCTGTACAGAAATTCTGGAACGGGAGCAGTACTGGATTGATGATCACGAGAGAGGATCAGCTCAAGGAAGTCATTGAACTTTTCAAAAAATTGATTAAGCAGTAACAGTTCTTTCTAGAACCGCAGTGATGCGGTTCTTTTTTACTCCGGTTGACGCGATTGATTTCGAGCAGTCAATCGCAACAACCGAACATTGTTTTTATGGAGATAATTTCACTGAATGGAATTAATTCCGATTTCGGTGTTGAAGGAAGTTAGTGGTTTTCGCGACCGACGATCCGTTGCCCGATGGCTGGAGAAATCGCTTGGCATTCAATTGCGTAAAGTAGGGAGAAACTGGTGCGTCTTTCGTGAAGAGTATGAAAGAGCACTACAGCTGCGCTATCCTTTTAAAACACAAATACCAAAACCTAAAACAATCTACGTTCCGCAGACCGAAACCGAACGAGAATTTTTATCCGATCTCGAGAACTTGCTATTCCGCAAGCCTGAGTTATGATGTCGCAGATGAAAAAACATGTTACTCCAATTCCACCGAACGTCAAACATCCCGGGTTCAAAATCCGGTGTACGCATTGCGACACGTATGTTACAAAAACATGCCTGGAAACAAGTAAGGACCTTGCGGCATGTTCCCATCCTGAAAAATTGGAATATCGATCAGTCATACATCTCCCCAATACCAAACATGGCCGACGGGTGAAGACGCACGACACCACAAGCCTCAATGAAGCCATAATTGCGCACCTACAGTTCAGGGAAAAGGTATTGAATTTGTCGCAAGCAATTGTTGTTCCGCCACCGATACCACTACCTACTCAACAAGTTTCTGCAGCACCGAACGGAAACGAACCGCGCATGCTAATTGAATGGGCCGCAAAATTTATTGCTCATGTAAATGACGTCGATACACCGAATCACCTGAAGCAAAATTTGAGTAAGGAATATCGGGAAGAGATTGAACGTGAAATAAAACGGATGTGTTTATGTCTCTCTACTCATTTCAATCTTCGTTCGTTTGGGATGGATAATCTCGACGACGCCGCTGTCGGACATGTGTGTGACTATCTCACCAACGTAGAGAAGTATGCCCCACGTACATTTAACAAGCACATGACGACGTACACTATGTTTTATGGTTGGTGGCAGAAGAAAATAAGACACAACGGAGAGAATCTCTTTGGCAAAGTGCAGCACAAAAAAACTGAAATCAATCCGCAGACAATAGAAAACATAGAGGAATTTGAATCACTGATCGCTCTAGTGAGTTATGACAATGGCTGGATCATCACAACAGGAAAAAAGAAACAGAAACGTCAAATGTATCGGCCGTGGCTTGAAAAAGCATTTCGCATTGGTCTTGAGTCAGGTTGTCGTCGGCAGAACCTGGTTTACCTACGAGCCTCGGATATTATCGAAGACGATTCCGGGCCGATCGTGCTGCGCATTGAGAACCTGAAAGTCAATAATCTCATGCACATCACTGATGCGGGAGAGAAGAAAATCATCTACGTACCACTTACGGCTAGTTTGAAGTCCCTTGTGATAGATGATTACAATGCATTCAAAGTAAGTGGCGTGGACAACTATCTGCTTGCACCAGAAAAAGAAAATAGGAAACAGATGGCAGATGATATCTCGCGTGGATTCTCTCACTTCTACCGTCAACTCAATACTGGCAGGGAATTAGAGTTCGGGTCACTTCGCAAAAAGTACATTACCGAAATGGAAATCTTCACGGGTGGAAGAGCTGAAGAAATAACTGGCCATTCCAATGATCGCGTACTGCGGCATTATCGAGTGCCTCACCTAATCGCAAAAGCAGCAAGGGAATTTCAAGTATATCCCGAGCAAAATGACCGGCAGAAGGAATTGACAGCTGTCCGTGAAAATAGAGGGCCCGAAAAAACAATTGAATTATAGGGAAAAAGTACTTGGAGAAATGGGTGCAGAAAACAACAACACAGATACTGTTCTAGCCATCCTTTAATGCCAAACAGGCTGTTGATTACGGCAAGAAAGGGTGAACTCAAAAGTTCATTTCAGAAAATAATTGAAAAAATTCGAATTCTTACGATAGATATTTTACGGCGTCAAAAATAGCCTAGAACATAGTTATTTTTCATTTTTCTCGGTGCCCCCAAAAGAGCGATATTTGTACAGAGATAGATATTAATATTTAACCAAAAGACGTAGCCATGATTAGAAAATTGCACTTTGAAAAAACGGAACAGCAAGCAATTGCCAAAAAAACAAACGAATTAGGGGACTACAAAGATTGCGTCTGCATTCGCACCATCGAAGTAAAAACCGTGAATCCATCAGAACTTGAAATGGCAATCGAATATAGAGACGCCGGAGGAACAAGAATAAAAAACATACACCTTGTCGATTTCAGAACAAAATTTGTTTTTCAAAACGGAACATACATTCTTGACACAAGAAAAATTGATGCGTTTAATACTACTAATCTTTCTCACGAAGTAAAAATTTCATTTTCTTCTATAGAAAAAAATACTCCAATCAGTGTGGAAGTATTTTATTTCCTCTGCGAATTAGAAGAAATGCTGGCGCTATAAATCGTGAAAATTACTTTTGACACGAACGTTTGGCAACAAATTGTTTCGCCGGAAAAATATTTTGGGGAACCTTTATATAATGATTACAAGAAAATCAATGAAGAAATCAAAAGAAAAAGAATCGTTCCTTTCATTTCGGCGACTGTATTTACACTTGAAGCAATAAACAAAAAGGAAAGATTAGCTTTTCTTCAAAAAGACAAACACAAAATTCAATTTAATCCAATTGAAACTCATGACGGTTCCGTTAAAATGAACATTGTTATAGGATCAAAGCCCGGCATACACCCGGGGAATAATAATTTTGTCAAAGAATATTTGGACGACGCCTTAATACTTGGATTCAATATTTTGAGATTGTCGCGAATTGGTGGAATATCAAATCCACAGATGGACAACGTTAGATATTATCAGATGTCCGATGCAGAAACTAAAATAACTCAAGAAGTTGTTGAGAAAATTGAAAAACGTCAGGCTGGTACTTTTCATGCGATGAAAATTGGCAATAAATATGATTCCCATTCCTGGTATCGTGGATTAGGAAAAGCTCCAGAAACAGAAAGCAAAAGGATAGCGAAAGCCTTAGCAGAATGGTCTGATGGAGATTCTGTTGGTGTACATATCGGAATTGAAGGGGATTACTTCTGTACAAATGATAGAGCCAGAGGAGCAGGCTCAAAATCTGTATTTAGCAAAGAGAATTTAAAATGGTTGGAGGAAGAATATAAATTCAAGTGTATTGCGCCAGAAGAATTAGCCGATTTCCTTTTACATAGTTGATATGCTTTTCGTGATCTAATTCGGTATTTCGCGACGGTCTTCCATGAATTCCAGCCCTGTTGTTTCAACAGCAAAACTTCCGCACCCTTTTTCCGCACCCGTCCGCACCTAGCTTGTTGTTCGTCTCGTTATGGACGTCACGTTGTAAACGAAAAGATGGCCTGTTTTCGCTTGGAAAACGGCCATCCTTCGCTTTTGTACCCAGAGCCGGAGTCGAACCGGCATGTCCGTGAGGACACTGGTGTTTGAGACCAGCGCGTCTACCAATTCCGCCAACTGGGCATATTGAATCGGGATGCGAAAATACCTATTCTGCGCAACCGTACCAAACTCTGTTCTGAAATTTCACGGAATTTACCTGTGAATTATTTTGTTCCTTAGAGTACATGAAAGACCTTGAATGCCCTAACTGCGGCGCTTCCCAACCCCAGGTGCTAAGCGCCGGCGAATTCAAATGCAAATTTTGCGGGCAACTCTTCTACAATGAAGCAATGCGTCAGCAACAGCGCGCCGATGATCAGCGCAATGCACACTTGCAGGCAAATGTGCAGACGCAGCAATTCAAAACCCAACAAATGAAGACGGCAAGTGGAATGGGGAAACGTGTGCTGCTCTTTGTCGGGCTTTTCCTGGTCGTCATTTTTAGTTTTGTGGCATATATGACGATCCATTCTATGAATGAAGCCAAAGAAATGCAGGAAGAAATGATGAAGGAATTCAGGCAGTAATCGACCAAATAAATAACATTGAGATAGTTCAAATGCGGGCGAAGACTTACATTTGAAATTCACACACCTAAAAATCACACAATGGGATTCTTCGACAAACTCAAAGCTTCGGTGGGCATCGGTCAGCCGAAAATGGAACTCACACTTGAAAACTCACAGGTTCAGCGTGGAGGCACACTCAAAGGAAAATTCACACTTACTGCGAAGGACCGCGAAGTTCCGATCAAGCAGTTCGACGTTGAACTGATCCAGATCAAAACAACACGCGAGTGGAGCGACGCTACAAAAAAGTACGTGGACAGAAAACACAATAGCACAATCGCGAAAAAAGAAATTCCGAAAAACGATCACATGCTGAAAGCAAATGAAAGCATCAGCGACGAATTTTCTATCGAGGTGTCCGGAGGAATTTTCTCAACAGGACAATCTATCGCTTACGAAGTAAAAGTGGGCGCCGACATCCCGGGGCTGGATGCTTCTGACCGTGCGGATGTGTTTGTAGTTTAATCAAACTTCAGATTCATACATACGAGCCTCGCAAGAGGCTTTTTTGTTTTTACAAAGTCAGTGCACTGTTCCGGATTACTTATTTTGTTCCGTTTTGCGGTCTGCACCCAATGCTGAACGATTTCTCTGTCCGGAGCGTATCTGTTATTTCTTCAGCTAGGGATATTTCTTCAACTTCGGAAACACGCGTGGTGTCGCCTGTGAATACAGTTTCAGGTTGGCGATTTTCGACTTCCAATAGTGGTTCCGGTTCTATCACTGTTTCCGGAATTTGTGTCACGGGCAGGACAGGTTGCCGGTTGACGGGAGAAGCGGAGATTTTTGGCACTGCAATTTCAACCGGCGGATTATTGTTTTCATTTGCTCCCGGAGCGAACGCCATTCCTGCAATGCACGTTATGGCTAACCCAATTTTCAGTGCGCCGGAGAAAGCAGCTTTCAAATTCGTCACTGCCGACTTACAATCCGGAAAATTCACAAGCGGAAATAATATCGAGAGCCTGGTCTTATGAATCGTCTGTTTCAGTTGCTCAAGTGCAGCGTATCCTTTGGACCCAACCGTTATCGGGCGTTCTATTTTTCCGGCGAAAAGCAATGCATCGTAACCGGAGGTAAATGTTTTGTGTTCAGGACCGGCAATTACGTAGAACCTGGTTCTGCTGAAGCGATAGTAGTTTCTCAGCACGTTGCACATTTCGTAGGCCGTCATATCGGGTAATACATTCCGGATGAGAATAAAATCCGGATTCATCCGTGCAGAGTCATCCCCTTGTTCTATGCCCATTAGAAGGGCCAGTGCTTCACGGCCTGTATTTGCATGACTAAGCACAACCGTACTGTCACGCAACACCGAAGCAATGATTTCTGCCTCATGAGGATCATCGTTAATCAGCAGTACACTTTTCATATTCCGGATAGATGTAGTTAACTCGGGATTAAGCCAACAACTATGCCTCAGGTATGTCCGGAAGATTGAAGTTTTTTGAGCACTTTTTTTGGCGGGATGTGGAAATTTATTCCCAGTTGTTGAATTTGATCAACACCGCAGTTTACAGGATATGAAGCTCAATTCTTATCAATCTCGTGAAAGTGGTAACCGATAGAAATATCAGTCCGATGCGCTTTTACTTTGTTCGGTCCGCGGTCGATTAATTGGTTGAGACGAAATCCTACAAAGAATCCACTTCGGTGATTTACTTCAACACCATACGTGATGAAGTGTGGTTTCTTGTATCCTTCTACCGGCGTGTATCCGGCCTGTGAATACTTTACTTTATCAAAACACAAATCGTAGTTCACAAATCCATCGATCCAGATTCCATCGGTTACGAGATATGTACTGAGCAATCCCGGGCCTGCAGCAAAAAATATCCGGCCGGATCGCGCGTCACAAGAGATCCGT